>JARRLI010000099.1:0-5217 GCA_037387145.1 Robiginitalea sp.
CAAACAAGCCTGTGATGCACATGATGTCTCGTTTTATCCTGAGTACAAACAAAAGTGCGACGCGTATTTCTGGAATCATCACAGGGGAGAGGCCCGAGGTGTAGGGGGGCTTTTCTTTGATTACCTCAGGCCAAATAGCCAGCATTCCGTTCAGGATTGGTACGCTTTTGTCACCGGAGTGGGGGATTCTTTTCTGGAGGCCTACCTTCCGATTGTGCAAGCCCGGAAAAGGATACCTTTTGAGCCCAGGCATCGGGAATGGCAGGAGGTTCGACGGGGTCGTTACGTGGAATTCAATCTGGTTCATGATAAGGGGACCTTATTTGGGTTGAGGACCAATGGGCGTATTGAAAGCATCCTGATGAGCCTGCCGCCGGTGGTACAATGGAGGTATGATCATCACCCGGAAACGGGTACTGAGGAGGCAAGACTGCTGGAGGTGTTGAAAAAACCTCGGAAATGGGCCTGAAACCCTTACTTTGTTTATTCTTGTTTTTCAGTGCTTTTCTGGCGGAAGGGCAGGAAACCGGGGCTTTAATAGACTCAGTGCCCTTCAAAGTATCTTTCCCTGATAAAATTGCCTTCCGCATTGCAGGACAAAATGCCGCCAACCGTTTCGTTTTTCGAGGAGAGGATGGAACTTCGGTGCGATACCGTCCGGTAAACAGGAACATCATAAAGATTTCTGCCCAGTTCCGTGGCCTGGATATCGGGTTTGGATTCACACCTGCCATAATAAACCGGGAACGGGATCAGGAAAATGCCCGGCTTCGCAACCTGAATTTTCGGCTGTTCCTGGGCCAATGGATGCAGACCTTTGACTTCTACGATCAGCGAGGCCATTTTGGCGAACAAAGTGGTGAGGAGATTTACCTTCCTGACCTCGAGTTGAGAAAGATTGGGGGCTCCACGGCCTATGTTTTCAACAGGAATTTCTCGTTTCGGGCACTGGTTTCACAAAATGAATGGCAAAGGCGCAGTGCAGGAAGTTTCGTTCCAAGGCTTGTGTTTTATTACACCAGGTATAAAATCCCAGAGGAAAACAGGGTGACCAAATTGGATTCGTATGATTTTGCTCTGGGTCCTGGATATCACTACAATTGGGTAGTACATCCCAATATCATGCTATCCCTGGGGAACACAACCGGGATTGGAGTTAACTTTCTGAATGAAATAGGAGAAAACACGACATCCCTCCTGTGGGAGACCGTCTTTCGCGGAGGACTGAGTTATAATTCGGATCGGTTTTTCGCAGGGTTTGACTTGCGATATGCCTTTCTGGAACACGGACGGGTGCGGGAGGTGCGGGTAGATGATCGCATTTACTTCGGGCAAATTTATGTAGGATACAGGATACAGGCGCCAAAGAAATGGGTCTCAGCCGCTGAAGAAGTAAATCGTAAATTTGACTGGAATTAACAGTACTATGATAATACAGGAAATGTATCAGGTGGATGCCTTTGCCTCCGAACTTTTTAAAGGAAATCCTGCTGCTGTGTGTATACGTAAACAATGGTTGCCGGATGAGGTCATGCAAGCAGTGGCTTCAGAAAACAACCTGGCGGAAACCGCTTTTGCCGTTCCTGAAGCTGGGGGCTATGGAATCCGCTGGTTCACTCCCGAGACTGAAGTGGCCCTCTGTGGGCATGCGACCCTGGCAACAGCCCACATCCTTTTCAACACCCTGGAAACGGAAGCTTCCCGCATCTCATTCCTCAGCCGTCAGCGTGGGATCCTTGAGGTAAGCAGGTCTGGAGATTGGCTGGTGCTGGACTTTCCGGAGGATACTATAGCGAGTGTTGAGATGCCTGATCTTTTAAAGGAAGCACTGGGGGGAAATCCACGAAGTTGTTGGAAAGGCCTGACGGACTATATGGTGGTCTACGATACGGAAAAAGAGATCAGGGATCTTAAACCTAATTATCACATGCTTGACCAGATTCCTGTTCGGGGGGTCATAGCAACTTCCCGGGGAAATACGCAGGATTTTGTTTCCCGGTTTTTCGCGCCAAATTGCGGGGTTCCCGAAGACCCGGTAACCGGCTCGGCCCATACCACCCTGACGCCCTACTGGGCAAAAAACCTGCAGAAGAAAGAACTATCCGCATCGCAATTATCACCCCGAGGGGGGCTGCTTAGATGCGAAATGGCGGGGGATCGGGTTAAAATTGCTGGCCAGGCCATTACTTATATGAAGGCAGAGATTTACCTGCCGGAGAACTGAAATTCAACACATATGTATCCACTTAGACGAAATAGACGATTGCGAGTAAAAGGGGTTATCAGGGACCTGGTAAGGGAGACTACACTGAGCCCCAACGACTTCCTGGCACCCCTTTTTGTAGTAGAAGGAACTATGGTCAAAGAGGAAATTGCGTCCATGCCAGGCTACTACCGGATGAGTCTGGATCTTCTGGAAAAGGAAGTCCGACAACTCTGGGATCTTGGACTTAAAGCCGTTTTGCTTTTTGTGAAGGTTCCGGAGGAGTTAAAAGATAATTCCGGGAAGGAAGCCCTTAATAAGGAAGGGTTGATGCAAAGGGCTATTAAAGTGGTCAAGGAAGTCTGTCCTGAGATTTGGGTGATGACGGATGTTGCCCTGGACCCATATTCTGCCTATGGACACGATGGAATCGTACAAAACGGGAAGATTCTGAATGACGCCACTGCAGAAGTCCTGGCCGCCATGAGTGTTTCTCATGTACGGGCTGGTGCAGACATGGTTGCTCCCAGTGATATGATGGACGGACGTATCCTCAGAATTCGGCAGGCGCTGGACTCTGAAGGATTTGAGCATGCGGGAATCATGAGCTACAGCGCTAAATACGCCAGCGCATTTTACGGTCCTTTTAGGGATGCCCTGGACTCTGCTCCTGTCAATAGACCGGATGCCCCTGCAGATAAGAAGTCGTATCAGATGGATCCTGGGAACAGGCGTGAAGCTCTTGATGAAGCTTCAGCTGATATTAGGGAAGGGGCAGATATCCTAATGGTAAAGCCAGGGTTATGCTATCTGGACATCGTTAGTGATCTCCGCCGGGAATTCGACCTGCCCATCGCCGTTTATCAGGTTTCGGGGGAGTATGCCATGCTGAAGGCAGCAGCCGACAGGGGTTGGTTGGATCACGATGCCGTTATGATGGAACAACTCTTATCCATAAAAAGGGCCGGCGCAGATCTTATCGCCACCTATTTTGCCAAGGAAGCTGCAATGCTGATGCAAAAATAAAAATACCAAAAGGTATATGTATAAGAATTATAGTATCAAAGATTTAATCGCCGTTTGCCAGGCATATAACAGCGCAGCAGCTCACTGCAGGAAAGCGGTATATTTCCCTGTGGCCCTTTATAATAAGGCCTTAGCAATTTAGTTGTATCTTAGTTCTTTATCATGTAGTTATGGGGCTTTTGCTTTTTTATGCCTTTCTGTCCGTTTTCTTTTCGTTTCTCTGCTCTATCCTGGAAGCCGTTCTTCTCAGTGTCACTCCTACCTTCATAAACATCAAGAAAAAGGAAGGGAAACTCTATGCGTATACCCTTGAAACATTAAAACAAGATGTTGATCAACCCTTGATCGCGATCCTCACCCTGAATACCATTGCTCATACAGTGGGTGCGATCCTGGTTGGGGTTCAGGCCAAATCTGCCTATGCGGAGATTTACGGCCAGCAGGCCCGAAGCCTGTTTGGAATCAGGTTTACCGAGGACCTCATGGTAGGACTGGTATCTACCCTTATGACGATCCTTATTCTGGTCGCTTCCGAGATCATTCCAAAAACTATTGGCGCTACATACTGGAAACAACTGGCACGGTTTTCCTCAGTGGTTTTAAGGGGGATGGTTTGGACCCTTAAGATCACGGGAATTATGTGGGTGTTGCAATTGTTTACCCGCCTAATCGGCAAAAGTCATCATGGCAGCGTACTTAGTCGGGAGGATTTTACAGCAATGGCAGATATAGCCCATGAAGAAGGGGTTTTTGAAGAATCTGAATCAAAGGTGATCAAGAATTTGATACAATTCGATGAAATACATGTAAAGGATGTGATGACCCCGCGTGCAGTGATGAAGATTGCTCCCGAAAGCCAGACGATAAAGACGTTTGTCAGAAATAACCCCCGTCTTAGATTTTCGCGCATACCGGTACATGGGGAGCGAGAAGACCTTATTACAGGGTTTGTGCTCAAGGACAATGTGTTGGAAGAAATGATCAATGAGAGCGGAGATTTACCCCTTAAAGAGATCAAAAGGGACATCTTGGTTACACGCAGGGATACCCCAATTCCGCAGCTGTTCGATACCTTCATACGGCAAAGAGAACACATCGCCCTGGTTGTGGACGAATACGGTTCGGTCAGCGGCCTGGTTTCCATGGAAGATGTGATTGAAACACTGCTTGGCCTGGAAATCATGGACGAAAGTGACAATGTTGAGGATTTGCAGGTCCTGGCGCGAAAGAAATGGGAAGAACGGGCAAAAAGGACCGGGATCATTGAATAACATGGAAAAGGCGATTATCGATACACCACTTGGTACAGCTTGCATCACAGGGGATTCCTCCGGCATCTTTTCGGTTAAGCTAACCCAAGATCAAAAGATCTCAGACAACATACCGGTACTGCTGCAACCTGCCTGCAATCAGCTTGAGGAGTATTTCAGGGGAACCCGGAAAACCTTTGAGTTGCTGCTCAATCCGCAGGGGACTGAATTCCAGCAAAGGGTATGGATGGCGCTCTCAGGGATCCCGTACGGCAAAACAACATCGTATTTACAACTGGCACGTGAACTGGGAGATCCCAGGGCGGTAAGGGCCGTAGCAGCAGCCAACGCAAAAAACCCCCTATGGATCGTTCTCCCCTGCCATCGGGTAATAGGATCAGATGGGGATTTGCGCGGATATGCAGGGGGTCTTGATCGAAAGAAATGGCTTTTGAACCATGAAAGTCCTCACAGGCAGGCTTCTCTGTTCGAACACCAACCGACCAAATGGTCGGAGATTTAGTAAAAATTGCACTTCTGCTACTCATTAAATGATGTTAAACGATAAAAAGTCCACATCCACCTGACACTGCACGGAAGCAAGGCCGGAGCGGGGCCGGAATAACCGACTGCTTGGTCGGTAAGCCCCATATGGGCATAAATAGCCTTTAACCATCCAAAAATGAAGGAAAATTGCCAGGAAATTTCAGCGGAATTTTGGTATCTTCTGAGGTAAAG
>JARRLI010000100.1:0-11781 GCA_037387145.1 Robiginitalea sp.
CATTCCGAAATTCTTGCCTATTAATAAAAGCAACAGCATTACCAGCGCTATTGCCGCCCCGGAAACATACCAGGGCCAAGGTTGCATAATCAAATCCATATCTACTAGTTTATAAAAGGTAAAAACAAATGCAAAACAAGGAATTTAAAAGTATACTCCGTGTAACCAAAGTTACCAAGGGGGCTTACACATCTTTCCCCTTCATCATCTTGTTCCAGTACAAATAAGGGAGCCCATATTTTTTAAGCATCCAAAGCCTCCAATGCTCTTTGGAAGAATCCCCTATTAACATCAATTTCAACATAGGGTCCGGCGTAAAGTTGTTTTCATAATCGAATTCAGCCAGCACCATTTTTCCATAGTCAGTCACTATAGGGCACGAAGAATACCCATTATAGGTTTTGCTCCCCAGAATATTGCTGGACCTGAGAAAGGTTATATTCTCGATGACTACCGGCACCTGTTTCCGAATGGCCGCCCCGGTCTTTGAGGCAGGGATTCCGGCTACATCCCCCAAACCGAAGATATTGGGATATTTGTTGTGCTGAAGGGTGTGCTTGTCGATATCCAGCCATTTACCTTCATTGGCAAGTGGGGAATCCTGAATGAATTTTGGCGCTGTGGAGGACATCCTTGTGGTTGTATTCCCCTTCGTGGTCCATTAAGGAATACCATGCCATCTGGTTGGGACCATCCACTTTCTCAAGCTTATAGCCAAAGCGCAGGTTGATGTCCTTGCGGTCTACGATTTCCAGCAGGGTCTTTTTTACTTCAGGGACCCCAAAAATCGTAGTGCCCGGAGTGGCAAACACCACATTGGTCTTATCCCTCACCCCTGCCTTGCGGAAATGGCTTTCGGCAAGATACATGATCTTCTGGGGGGCACCCCCGCATTTAATGGGTGTGGCTGGCTGGGTAAACAGGGCCGTACCTCCCTTGAAGTCCTTCAAAACGTTCCATGTATGGTTCGGATCCGTATAATTACTGCATACCACACCTTTGTCCATGGCTTCTCCAAGGCCCGGCACCAGGCTCCAGTCATAAACAAGCCCTGGGGCAACGACCAGGTAATCATAGGTTATGTCTCCGCTCGACTTGGTTTGGACGAGGTTTTCCTCAGGTTTGAAACCGGTGGCGGCATCCTTTATCCATGTAGCTCGTTTAGGAATCACGGAGCTCATTGGCCGGGCCGTTTTATCGTAATCAAAGGTGCCGGCCCCAACAAGGGTCCAGGCGGGTTGGTAATAGTGCGTGTCTGCAGGTTCGATGATCCCGAGCTTGATACTTTTATCATTTCTCAGGATTTTGGAAGCTGTCATTATGCCTCCCGTACCTCCTCCTATAACCAATATTTCGTAATGTGAGTCCATAGTGTACCTTATTAAATAAGAGGCGTAAGTTACTTATTTCCCCGGGCATGCATTGTAACTTTGGTTACAGACCTGTTCTGGTAAAAGCCCTAAGTTTATAGGCTATAAAATTCCCATGGAATGAACCGACGAAAATTTGTACATAATTCCGGGCTTACCGCCCTTAGTGCCCTGCTTGGGGCAGAAATAGTCTTTGGGAACCGCCTGCCGGAGGGATATATCCCTCTCGGGCTGCAGGATCCTGACCCCTTCAAGATGTTCGATAAGGATCCGGAAATGTTGGTGCTGAACGACAAACCCTGGAATATTGAATCCCTCGCCCACTTGCTGGACGACCGGATCACCCCTAACAGGTACATGTTTATTCGGAACAATGGCAAGATCCCTGAAAAGGTGGATCCTTCCCAATGGACGCTCACCTTTGACGGAGAATCTGTCAGGAATCCTAAAACCTTTACCCTCTCTGAACTAAAGTCAAGGTTCGAAAAACACACCTATCAACTTACCCTGGAATGCGGGGGCAACGGGCGCAGTGAATTCGACCCCCCTGCCAAGGGGAACCAATGGTCTCTCGGGGCCGTATCTTCTGCCGAATGGACAGGTGTACGCTTGCGGGACCTGCTGGAGGACGTGGGCCTAAAAGGGGATGCCGTATATATAGGCTACCATGCGGCAGATACCCATTTAAGCGGGGATCCAAGCAAAGAGCCTATCTCCAGGGGGATGCCTATGGAAAAAGCCCTGCAGGACGAAACCCTGCTGGCCTTCCAGATGAATGGAAAAGACATCCCACTGGCACATGGACACCCGTTGCGTTTAGTTGCCGGAGGATGGCCTGCTTCTGTTTCCGGTAAATGGCTTACCGGCATCAGCGTAAGGAATAAGGTCCACGACGGGGCAAAAATGACTGGCACTTCTTACAGGGTCCCCTGTAAGCCGGTGGCCCCGGGCACCAAGGTGGCTGATGAAGACATGTGTATTATTGAATCTATGCCGGTCAAGTCCCTGATAACCTATCCCAAAACAGGCGCAACCATCAACATGGGGCAGCGTCTTTCCTTCAGGGGACACGCCTGGGCAGGTGAACTCAATGTGGTCAAGATGGAATTCTCCATTGATTTTGGAGGCACCTGGCGGAAGTGCAAACTGGAAGATCCCGCAAACCGGTTGGCTTGGCAGCATTTTTCTGGTGAAACCGATTTTCCAAAAGCAGGGTACTATGAGCTATGGGCCCGGGCTACAGACAAAAGGGGAAATGCACAACCTATGGTTTTGCCCGGATGGAATCCCAAAGGATACCTGAACAATGCCTGCCACCGAATTGCCATAAAAGTAATCTGATGCAAGATCCCTCAGGTAAATTTGAGCAAAGTGCAAGGGCAATCTCACGGATGATGGGGATTATCTTCATCATGTTCTTGCTGGTAGGAGGGTTGCTGGTGTACCTGATGGTCGACCCCACCTTATCGGCATTTCGTCCGGCGCCTGAGATGGCCACTATGGCCTCCATGGAGGCAGAAGACGACTTTGACAAAATCGAAAACGGCATCCATGTCCGCACGGGCTTTGTGGAGGGAGAAGGACTAATGACCGTTGTGAATAACTGCACCAACTGTCATTCTGCCAAACTGGTAACCCAGAACCGCATGGGAGCAGATGGCTGGCGGGCTACCATAAAGTGGATGCAGGAAACACAGAATTTGTGGGATCTGGGTAAAAACGAAGATATTATCGTCACCTACCTGGCTACCCACTACGCCCCGCAGAAAAAAGGACGTCGTCAGAACCTGTCTAATATCGATTGGTATGTACTGGAGGAGTAGTTATATAATAGTTGCGCTGGCGCTGACCCTCTTCGCCTGTAAGGGAAAGGAAAGCGAATCCCCGGTTGCGGAAACGCCGGTTGAAGCAATTGAGGGCTATTTCAACCCGCATGCCCTGGCGGAGCCTTCCGAGCTTCTGGCAATTGCCGAAACACCGCATATCAAGGTTGTTGATTTCAGGGAACAGGACGCCTATGAGAAAGGGCATATCCCGGGTTCCATTCGTTTATGGCGGACAGATATCGAAGATGCCGCACAACCCGTCCCCGGAATGATCGCTCCCAGGGATAAAATGGAAACCCTGTTTTCAAATCTGGGAATCAACAGCACAGACACCCTCATCCTGTACGATGATCTTGGAGGCGTTAATGCCGCAAGGCTTTGGTGGGTATTACAGGTGTATGGGTTCGACAAGGTTCGGTTGCTCAACGGAGGGCTTCAGGCCTGGGAGAACCTCAATGTTCCTTCCAGCCAGGAAGACGCTGCATACCCTCCCTCAACCTTCCGGTTCGAAGGGGACGGCGCCTCGGAGCTCAGGATCGAAAACGACCGCCTCCAATCCCTTCTGGGTGAAACAGGCTGGGCCCTGGTCGATGCCCGGACCACAGATGAGTTCTCTGGAAAACGAATGAAGAAGGGTGCCAAGGCAGCCGGCCGGATCCCGGGCAGCATTCATATAGACTGGGCAGACGCTGTACGCTACAATGGGGACAGGACCTTCAGACCCGCCGGGGAATTAAAGAAAATTTATAATCAGCTGCCCGATGACAGGGACAGTCCAATCGTAATTTACTGCCACTCCGGAGTTCGTTCGGCGCACACTACCTTTGTGTTGACCCAGTTGCTGGGATACCGGCAGGTCCAAAATTACGACGGATCCTGGCTGGAATGGAGCTCCCTGGAAGGTGTTCCGATTGAAAAAGATAGTACTACCTCAATTTTGAAATAACTATGGAAAAATATTTAGATGCTTTTGGAAATGCTTTTATGGGCACCCTTGATTGGACTTGGAAGTCTATTCTCTTCGAAGTGCCCTGGTACACAAATTACTTCTGGGGGCTGGTAGCCATCTCCCTGATCGTATGGGTGCTGGAGATCCTGTTCCCATGGAGGAAAAACCAGTCCATATTCCGCCAGGATTTCTGGTTGGATGCTTTTTATATGTTCTTCAACTTTTTCATTTTCGCCATTGTCATCAGTGGCGTCTATAAAATCCTTGGGGTGTTCTTCGGGGAATTTGGCATTACGGCCAAGAGCATGGCCATTATGGATATTGCTGCATGGCCCATGTGGGTACAACTCATTGTCTTTTTTATAGTGCTGGACTTCGTGCAGTGGTTTACCCACGTCCTGTTGCACAAGTACAAGGTACTGTGGAATTTCCACAAGGTGCACCACAGTGTTAAGGAGATGGGGTTCGCCGCCCACCTGAGGTACCACTGGATGGAGAATGTCCTCTACAAACCCCTGAAAGTTTTCGGGGTAATGATCCTCGGGGGCTTTGAACCCGAACAAGCGTATATTGTTCACTTTGCAGCCATCACTATCGGACACCTGAACCACGCCAACATCAAAATTACCTGGGGGCCGCTGAAGTACATCTTCAACAACCCGGTCATGCACCTTTACCACCATGCATACCAGCTGCCCAAAGGTTCTTATGGGGTGAATTTCGGCATAAGCCTGAGCCTTTGGGATTATATATTCAAAACGAATTACATCCCAGAGGACAGCGGAACGGTTACGATTGGATTCCCGGGGGATGAAAAATTCCCAAAAGACTTTATCCACCAGAATATCTACGGCTTCGGCAAAACCTCCAACGGGGGAGAACAGGACGGTTAGGAAGAAGTTTTCCCTTCCATGATGAAGTCAATCGCCATCCGGGCATGCAAATCCGTGGTGGGCAGGGCAGGCACGTCCAGCTGATCCGCATCGATTAACAGGGGAAGTTCCGTGCATCCAAGAATGATCCCATCAGCTCCCCTTGCCTTCAACAGCTCGATCTGGGACAGGAAAAAGCCCCGGGCCTTGTCCGTGAATTTTCCCTGTGTAAGTTCTTTTGAAACATAGTCATGGGCCTGGGAAAGGCAATGAGATTCCGGAATGATGGTTTCTATGCCATACCCGGACTTCAGCACATCGGGGATAAAGCGGCCCGTCATGGTTGGCCGATTGCCCAGCAGCCCGAGTTTTTTCAGCCCGAGTCGGTTTGCCTCCCTCCCTGTGGCATCGGCAATATGCAAAATAGGCACGCCGATCCTGGGTTGTACATAGTCGTAAACCAAATGCGGGGTGTTCGCACAGATCAGGATCCCTTCTGCTCCGGCGCCTATTAGTTTTTGCGAGACCTCCAGGTATTTAGCGTGGATGCGGTCCCGGTCCATGGACCGCATGACCTCGATATTAATACTGTAAATAATTAGTTCCGGGTTGCCCTGGGTGCCTATAAATTCGCCGACACCTTCATTGATAAGCTTATAATACGCCTGGGTAGAATGCCAGGATGTCCCTCCGATAAGTCCTAGTGTTTTCATGGTGGTCTGTCTTATGGTTTTGTTGCAAAGGCTACCTTCCAAAGCCCCCTGAGCTCATTGGCGGGCTCGGGAGTCTGGCCCGAAGCCAGCGCTGCCCTGTAATTGGACATATATTTGTTCTCCTCTGCATTGGCGCGGTTACGAGGATTCCTGGGCTGGTCCGTAATCCTGCTGATCGATGCCCCCAGGGTTTGTGAAAGACTGTCGGTAATGGCAAGTGCTTTTACATTGCAGAATTCTATGGCTCCTGCCGGTCCTGTTTCCTGTATTTTGGCCTGCAGGGTCTTTCCGAGCTTCCCCTGAACGGCCAGGGAATAGTTCATGCCCTGTTTGCGATAGTCTTCCATTGCAGGTTCAGATTCAGCGGCTGTTTTTTTCTTTTGGGAATCTCCTTCCCCGCATCCGAAAAGCCCGGCTGCAATGAGCCCCATCAACATAAATTTCTTCATAACGTTTCCATTTCAGCGTTGAGCGGAAGCCCTGTAAAAAAAGAAAGCGGCCCACTAAAACAGGCCGCTTTCCTCACTAAAAACAATCAACTCAACCATTAAAATATGATGTACTTGCCGGAGCAAGTCCTCTTCTGATTTGATGGCCTTTTACAACCATACCTCTAAAATAACAAGGACTATTCTTTCCTACAGTAACAACAGTTACACAACTCAAAAAAGTTTAAAGACTTTTGTGTTTAGAGCGTGGATGGGCACACATAATCCGTAACCGGCAATCCGGCTTCCTTAATAGCCTCAAACCCTCCTCTAATATCGATCAGGTTATGGATCCCCCTGCTCTTAAGGATAGAGGAAGCGATCATGCTCCTGTATCCGCTGGCACAATGCAGATAGAAAACCTCTTCCCGGGGGAAGGTGCTCAGGTAGTCATTGAGGAAATCCAACGGGGTGTTCTCCGCATCTACCAGGTGCTCTGAGAGGTATTCACTTTCCTTGCGAACATCGAATACGCGCACGGGATTCTCACGCTTGATCAGGGCCTGCAGCTGTTCTACGCTGATCGGGCTGACCGTATCGTACTCCATTGAGGCCTTCTTCCAGGAATCAAACCCCCCATCCAGATATCCAAGGGTATTGTCAAACCCCACCCGGGAAAGTCGTGTTACAGCCTCTTCCACCCGGTCTTCCGGGGCTACGAGCAATATCGGTTGTGCCACATCGGCTACCAGGGCGCCCACCCAGGGGGCAAAGCTGCCGTCCAAGCCAATGAAAATAGACCTTGGGATATGACCTTTTGCAAATTCCTCCTTGGTGCGTACATCCAGCACAATAGCCCCTGTCTCGTTGGCAGCCACTTCAAATGCTGCCGGGCTTAAAGCCTTCGTTCCGCGTTCCAGCACCTGGTCTATATCCTCATATCCTTCCTTGTTCAATTTTACGTTCAGCGGGAAATACTGGGGAGGAGGGAGCAGTCCCTCTGTGACCTCCATTACAAATTCCTCCCGTGTCATGTCCGGCCTGAGCGCATAGTTGGTCTTCTTTTGATTCCCCAGGGTATCAACTGTCTCCTTGGACATATTCTTTCCGCAGGCAGATCCTGCCCCATGGGCCGGATATACGATAATTTCATCAGACAGTGGCATGATCTTCTCCCGCAGGCTGTCAAAAAGGGTGGAGGCCAGTTGCTCCTGGGTCATGTCTGCTGCTTTCTGCGCGAGGTCCGGACGACCGACGTCTCCCAGGAATAAGGTGTCCCCGCTGAAAATTGCATGGTCTTTCCCATCGGCGTCGCGGAGGAGGTACGTGGTGCTTTCCATGGTGTGCCCCGGTGTGTGGAGTACCACAATGGTAAGGTCCCCTACCTTGAATTCCTGCCCGTCCTCAGCGATAATCGCTTCATAACTGGGATTTGCAAGTGGTCCGTAAACAATGGGTGCCCCTGTTTTCTTGGCCAGGGTAACGTGTCCGCTCACAAAATCTGCATGGAAATGTGTCTCGAAGATATACTTGATCTCCGCGTCATCGTGCCGGGCTCGTTTGATGTAAGGCCCTACCTCCCGCAAGGGATCAATGATGGCAGCCTCTCCTTTACTTTCTATGTAATAGGCTCCCTGTGCAAGGCAACCCGTATAAATTTGTTCAATTGTCATGATCTGAAATTTTAATACCACAAAAATAGCCCCGGGAGGGCACCCCCACAGTAACTGAGGTTACATAATGAAAAAAGCCCGCCTGGTCTCAGGCGGGCCCTTTTTTTAAAGGAATAAATCCTTTACAACATGGTAGTGGGGCAGATATAATCTGATTTCGGAAGGGTGGTTTCCTTCATTTCGTCAAACCCGCCTTCTATATCTGCGAAGTTGGTCCAGCCCCGTTGCCTGAGGATGGAAGAGGCGATCATGCTCCTGTAACCTCCCGCACAGTGAAGCAGGAATGGTTTCTCCTTGGGGATCTCAGCCAGGTGCTGGTTGATCTCGTTCAACGGGATGTTCACGGCATCGATAAGGTGTTCGGAATCGAATTCGCTTTTTTTGCGGACATCGATGATCAGCGGAAGCTGTTTGTTTTCAAATTGATTCAGAACCTCTTCAACGGTTACCCGCCTGGTGGTTTCCACCTCCTTTCCTTCCTTTTTCCATGAGTCAAATCCACCCTTCAGGAATCCAAGGGTATTGTCGTAGCCCACCCTGGAAAGTCGGGTGACGGCTTCCTCTTCTCTCTCGGGATAGGTGACCAGTAATAGCGGATGCTTAACATCGGGGATCATTTCCCCTACCCACTGTGCAAAGCTGCCATCCAGGCCTATGTTTATGCTGTTTGGGATGAAGCCTTTGGCGAAGTCCTCCGCATTGCGGGTGTCGAGCACCAGTGCCCCGGTTTCATTAGCCGCTGCTTCAAAAGCTTCCGGGTTCAGGGGTTGGGTGCCGCGCTCCATAATGTCATCGAGGGATTCATATCCCTGTATATTCATCAGGACGTTCTGTGGAAAATACCCGGGAGGTGCCGTCAGGCCTGTAAGCAGTTCTTTGATGAATTCTTCACGGGTCATGTCTGCACGCAGGGCGTAGTTCACCTCTTTCTGATGCCCCAGCGTATCTGTGGTCTCATCGCTCATCATCTTACCGCAGGCCGATCCGGCTCCGTGGTTTGGATATACGATCAGGTGGTCCGGAAGGGGCATGATCTTGTTGCGGAGCGAATCGTACAGGTGGTTGGCCAGTTTTTCCTCAGTAAGGTCAGATACCACATGCTGGGCGAGGTCAGGACGTCCCACGTCCCCTATAAAGAGGGTGTCCCCTGTGATAATCCCATGCATCTCGTCCTTGTCATCGATCAGCAGGTACGTGGTGCTCTCCATGGTATGGCCCGGTGTATGGATTACCTTTACCTTGTAATTCCCCACTTTGAAAACCTGCCCGTCTTCAGCTATGACAGCATCATAGCCAGGTTTGGCATTCGGCCCAAATACGATATCAGCCCCCGTTTTTTTCTGCAGGTCCAGATGGCCACTAACGAAGTCTGCGTGGAAGTGGGTCTCAAAGACATACTTGACCTCTGCATTGTCTATTTGTGCTCGGTCGATATAGGGCTGTACCTCCCTCAGGGGGTCAAAAACTGCCGCCTCCCCATCGCTCTCAATATAGTATGCCGCATGGGCCAGGCAACCCGTATAGATTTGTTCTACCTTCATATCTCGTACTTTTTTGATTAGATTATTTCCTGCTAAAGTAAACAGCAGTCCTCAGTCCTTCAGTTACTAAGGTTACACAGGGGGGCGGGTGGCCGTCTGCGTGGCGATCCTGGCTTCCATTTCGGACCGGTTTCGGGTTTCCTTACAGTGGGTATATGCCTGGTAGGTATCCACAAAAAGATTGTCTGCCCCGATATCCCCGATCAGGCCACTGGTGTAGAGAATGTCACGGGTAGGGCCAATAGCCCCTGCCACGGCAAACCGAATCCCGTCCTTCTTTAGGTCCTGTATCAGTGCGCGCAGCATAAATACCGCACTGCTGTCAATATAATTGATCGCCTCGGCATTCAGGAAGATTCCGAATCTTCTGCCTCATCTGTAAAGCGGTCCACATTTCGGAAGTAGTTGGTCCCCCGGATTTTTCCGAGGATTGCAATGTGCGGGTTCGAGATACGGTATACCAACAGCAGGAGGGAGAACAAGACGCCCAACAGTATTCCTTCCGTAATGCCCAAGCCCAGTGTCAAAAAGAAGGTAACGGCCAGCAGAACGAATTCATCTTAACGGTTTTTCCAAAGCCTGCGCGGGTATTTAAGATCGATGAGCCCGAAGACTGCTACCATGATTATAGAGGCCAGGACTGCATTGGGCAGGTAGTAAAATGCCGGTGTCAGGAACAGGAGGGTAAGACCAACCACCGCGCTGCTCACCAGGGAGGCCAACCCGGTATGCGCACCTGCCTGGTCATTTACGGCTGTCCTTGAAAACCCACCCGTGGTCGGATAGGACTGGAAGAGGGAACCTATGATGTTGGATGCCCCAAGGGACACCAGTTCCTGGTTGGCATCGACGTTATTTTCCCCCCGCTTCTCTTCCACAGCCTTTGCCACGGAAATGGCCTCCATAAAAGCAATCAGGGCGAGGGTCAGGGCAATAGGGAACAACTGAGATATCCGTTCCGCTTCCAGGGCAGGAAGTTCAAATGCAGGCAGGCCGGAAGGGACATCACCCACAATACGCACCCCATTGTCAAAAAGCCCCAGCAAATATACCAGCACCGCCCCTGCCACAACAGCTACCAGGGCTCCGGGAATTCGGGGATTGACCTTTTTGAGGGCTCTGATCAGGATAATAGCTCCTACCCCGATTCCCAGGGTGATCAGATTCGTATCTCCCATGGTTCCCGCTGCGTTGGAAAGGAGGATATGGATCTGGTTGCTGCTTTCAATATCGGTCCCCAGCAGGTGTTTCAGCTGACTCAGACCGATAATTATGGCTGCTGCAGAAGTAAATCCGCTGATTACCGGCCTCGACAGGAAATTTACGAGGAAGCCCATGCGGAGAAGCCCGAATGACAGCTGCAGCACCCCCATGAAGAGGGCCAGGAATATCGCCATTGCGATATACTCTTCGATCCCTGATAGCGCCAAAGCACCCAGGCCCGAAGCAACCAGGAGGGAGTCCATGGCGACAGGTCCCACAGCCAGCTGGCGGGAAGTCCCCATAAGGGCATATATGATCTGGGGGACCATGGCTGCATAGAGCCCAAAGACGGGGGGCAACCCAGCTATCATGGCATAGGCCATCCCCTGAGGGATCAGCATGATCCCAACTGTCAGCCCGGCGGAGAGGTCTCCGGAGAGCCACTTTTTCTGGTACCTGGGCATCCATTCCAGGATGGGAAAGAATTTCTTAAGCATAGGCTTTCATATTTGTGACCCGGCCTGCAGCACTGACAGCATCGGCTTCACAAGTCCAGGATCTTAAGGTAATTCCGGTGGATCTCCAATTTGCCCATCTGCTCCAGCTTCTTGAGCAGCCTGGAGATGACCACCCTGGAACTGTGCAGGTCATAGGCGATCTCCTGGTGGGTATTCCTTATGATGGAATCCTTGTTAACCCGGGCCTTTTCCCTGAGATAGTTTACCAGGCGCTCATCCATGTTCAGGAACGCAATAGTGTCGATGGTGTGCAGCATTTCATTAAGGCGGTTGTTGTAGCTTTCAAAAACGAAGTTCCTCCAGGTCCTGTACTTAGCCGTCCACTCTTCCATTTTTCGAATGGGTATCATAATGAGCTTTGCATCCGTTTCAGCTATTGCCCGGATCTCACTGCGGGCCTGTCCCATACAGCAGCTCATCGTCATGGAACAGGTGTCCCCCTGTTCCAGATAGTATAACAGCAATTCATCTCCGTCCGGATCCTCCCGGAGCACCTTGATCACCCCGGAGATAAGCAGGGGCATCCCCTTGATGTACTCACCTATTTCCATGAGCTTATGCCCGGCAGGCACCTCCTTGAAGGTTCCGACCTGTGCAATTTCGTTGATCAGGGCTTCCTCAAATAGATTGCCATAACCGGCTTTTAATTCTTGTATCATGAGACTTGTTTCACTTTATCGGCAACCGC
>JARRLI010000101.1:0-5186 GCA_037387145.1 Robiginitalea sp.
AGCAAGGGTGGGCAGATTCGGATTTTCATGCCGAGATACGGCAACATCAATGAACGGCGCCATCAATTGCACGAGGTAATACGCCTTTCGGGGATGAACCTGGTCATCAATGATATGGATATGCCGTTGATCATTAAGGTAGCCTCGATTCCGAGGGAACGCATACAGGTTTACTTCATTGATAATGAGGAATACTTTAAGCGGAAGGCAACCTTCACGGATGAAAACGGCGCCTTATTCCCGGATAACGATGAGCGGGCCATATTTTTTGCCAAAGGAGTCGTTGAAACAGTTAAAAAATTGAACTGGGCTCCGGATATAATCCATATCCACGGATGGATGGCCTCCCTGCTGCCGCTTTACCTAAGAGAATACTATACGGACGAACCCCAGTTTGCCGACAGTAAAATCGTTACCTCCATTTACGGTGGGGATTTTGACGGATCCCTCAATGAGGAAATGAGCAATAAGATTGCTTTCGACAAGATTTCCCAGGACTGTATCGGGAAACTCACCCCTCCGTCCTACAATAATTTGTTAAAAATAGCTGTGGATTATTCAGACGCAGTTATATTAGCCGCCGAAGAAATTCCTGCTGAGTTGCAGGAGTACGTCGCCAACCTTCAAAAACCAGTTTTGCCATATGTGTCTTTTCAGGAATTTGAGGAGGCCTATGCGAACTTTTACAGTAATGAAGTTCTAGAATCGTAAATGTTTTTGCATGAAGCGACTATTGGTTTCCGCCCTGGCGGGATTATTTTTTGTACTAATTATAGTTTCTTGTGAGGAAGACCCCGTGACCATTGGAGACAGGGTCGTGGCCTCGGAGCCCTTCAAAAATGGCAGAGCAGAATTCGATGTTTTCGCCTTCAACAAGAAGATAGAAGCAGTGCCCACCAATCAGCTGCCTGTTTATCAGTTAGGTGTATTCAATGACCCCATATATGGTCGTACCGAAGGCAGTATAACCTCCCAGCTATCCATTAGCAGTACCAATGGGGTTCAGTTTTTTGGAAGATTTACTCAATACCGGGAAGAAAACGACCCGAATGTTCCAAATGAGAATGAAACAGTTACAGAGGTTACCCTGGACTTGCCATATTTTCAAAATCAGAATGCAGACAACGATCTGGATGGGGTGATCAATTCCCTGGATGCCGATCCGGATGATTCTAACAGTGATTCCGATGGGGATGGTCTTTCGGATTCTGTGGAAAACACTCGGGGAACAGACCCCCTAAATCCGGACACAGATGGAGACGGGATTGGGGATGCGGAGGACGATGTTACCACGGCCAACAATTTTCCACAGCGGAAACAACTGGACAGTATTTATGGAGACCGGGAATCTTCTTTCAATTTCCGCGTGGAACGGTCTACCTATTACCTGAGGGATCTCGATCCGGATGCTGATTTCCTGGAGTCCGAACCCTACTACTCCAACCAGTCCTATACTCCGGAATATGCCTCAGATCTTCTTTATGATGGTGTTCTTGAGATATCCGATGAAGAGATACTGATTTTTCAGGAAGATGATCCGGATACAGAAGAGGACGAGTCCCTGATTGTGGATGAACGTTTACAACCCGGAATACGGGTAAACTTAGATCCTGAGTACTTTCAGGAGAATTTTATCGATATGGAGGGATCTCCCGAATTATTGAGCAATGCTAATTTCAGGGAATATTTCAGGGGTCTTCACCTTTCTCTTAACCCCCTGAACTCTGATATTATGATCCTGTTCGATCTTTCGGACGCAGTCCTCACGGTACGTTATACCTATGAGGTTACTGATGAGGGTGAGGTGCGTGAAGTAGACTCAGATGAGGTATTACCGCTCCTTACAGGAGGAGGGAACCAGCCATTTCAGGGTAATGCGGTCAACCCACTGGCGAGCGAGGAATACCCCCCAGAAATTCTGGAGGAATTTACTTCAGGTGACAATACGGCCGATGAGAATGCCTCCCGGGTTTATTTGAAAGGTGGTGCAGGAACCTATGCGGAGATTGAGCTTTTTGATTTATTGGGCGGGGGTGAGGCAATCAATGAGATTCGCCAGAAAAATTGGATCATCAATGAAGCAAATTTGGTATTTTATGTAGACCGGGAACTTCTGGACGCCTCCGGGCTTACAGATGAGCCTCTGAGGCTGAATCTTTTTAATGCCGAAACCAACCAGCCCCTTTACAATTTCCTCACAGAGACCAACGTGGAGGATTCCCCTTACGGGGTATTTTTGAATTACGATGGGCTGTTGGAGAAATCGAACGGGAAAGGAGTAAAATATACGGTGAGGATAACTGAGCACATGAATAACATTATCCTCCGCGACTCTGTCAATGTCACGCTGGGCTTGAGCCTAACAGCTGACCTTCGCCTGAGGGGGACTACGGATGTACTCCTGCCGGATGAAACCGAAAAAGAATTGCAGGAGGGCCTTGGAATCACCCCTTTAGGTACGGTGTTGTACGGTAGCAATGTAGATCCGGAAGATCCGAAAAGGCTCCGTCTGGAATTATTCTACTCGGAAATAGATCCCTGAGCGACCACTTATGTAATAAAATTCACAGTTTATCCATAAATTTATCCTACACGCCCGGATCTACTTACTTTTAAAGCCTAAAAATAATATTTATGTGTGGAATAGTAGGATACATTGGCCAGAGGGAGGCCTATCCAATCATTATGAAAGGACTACAGCGCCTGGAGTACAGGGGCTATGATAGTGCGGGTATAGCCCTCTTCGATGGAACCAATATTAACCTTTCCAAGACCAAGGGAAAGGTGGAGGATTTGAATGGCAAGGCCCAGGATGAGATCTCACTGAAAGGATCCGTGGGAATCGGCCATACCCGCTGGGCCACACATGGAGAGCCTAATGATGTTAATTCACACCCCCATTATTCCAATTCCGGAGACCTGGTAATCATCCACAACGGGATTATTGAGAACTATGATTCGATCCGCAAGGTGCTTATTAACCGGGGTTACGTCTTCCACTCGGAAACAGACACAGAAGTCCTGGTAAACCTGATCGAGGAAGTCAAGAAGAAAGAAAATGTCAAACTGGGAAAGGCCGTTCAAATTGCACTTAACCAGGTAGTTGGCGCATATGCCATTGCGGTTTTCGACCGGGCAAAACCAGATGAAATCGTAGTGGCCAGACTGGGAAGCCCGTTAGCTATTGGAATTGGAGAGGATGAATTCTTTATCGCCTCGGATGCCTCTCCCTTCATAGAATTTACCAACAATGCCGTATATCTGGATGACGGTGAGATGGCCATCGTTAGGCTGGGCAAGGAAATTCGCCTGAGAAAGATCGAAGATGATGCTATTACCTACCCGATGGTCCAGGAATTGCAGCTGAACCTGGAGGAAATCGAGAAGGGGGGATATGACCACTTCATGCTCAAGGAGATCTATGAACAGCCCAGGGCTATAAATGATACCTTCAGAGGTAGATTGCTGCCGGAGCAGGGCATGATTAAAATGGCGGGCATAGACCAGAACCTGGATCGATTCCTGAATGCTGACAGAATTATTATTGTAGCCTGCGGGACCTCATGGCATGCGGGACTGGTCGCAGAATACATCTTTGAGGACCTGGCGCGGATCCCCGTTGAGGTGGAATACGCCTCGGAATTCAGGTACCGGAATCCGGTAATTACTGAGAAAGACGTTTTGATTGCGATCTCCCAATCCGGGGAGACTGCCGATACATTGGCTGCCATAAAACTTGCCAAGGAACATGGAGCATTTGTTTTTGGGGTATGCAACGTCGTGGGATCTTCGATTGCGCGGGAGACTGACGCAGGAGCTTACACACATGCCGGTCCTGAAATTGGTGTGGCCTCTACCAAGGCATTCACCACGCAGATCACGATCCTCACCATGCTGGCATTGAAACTCGCCAAGGAAAGGGGAATGTATACTGATCAGCGATTCCGCGAAATCCTCGCGGAAATCGAAGGGATCCCTGCCAAGGTGGAAAAGTCCCTCGAATCCAACCCGTTGATTGAAATAATTGCCGAGGCTTATAAAGACTCCTCAAACTTCCTTTACCTGGGAAGGGGCTATAATTTTCCCGTAGCCCTCGAAGGGGCTTTGAAACTAAAGGAAATATCCTACATCCATGCGGAAGGGTATCCGGCAGCAGAAATGAAGCACGGCCCCATAGCACTGATCGACGAACAAATGCCGGTAGTTGTAATAGCCACCAAGAAAGGACATTATGAGAAAGTGGTAAGCAACATTCAGGAAATCAAATCCAGGAAAGGAAAGATCATCGCCGTGGTTACCGAAGGAGATACCCAGGTCCGGGAACTGGCGGATCATGTTATCGAAATACCGGAATGTCCTGAAAGCCTGAGTCCGCTGCTCACTACAATTCCCCTGCAATTACTCTCCTATCATATAGCTGTGATGCGGGGTTGCAATGTGGACCAGCCAAGGAACCTCGCTAAATCGGTGACGGTGGAATAGACCGAATCCCAACAGGAAGACTTTGAGCCCGCGTACAAACCTATTTCAGGTAAGTACGCGGGTTTCTTTTTAGCTATTCCAACCTCCCCATCCTGTTATTTGCTTATTCAGCTACATAAAAAGGATTTAAAAACCACCTTGAAGGCCTTCCTTATTAGGTATAGATGAATATAAAGGCATAGTCTTTATGTGATTCTCAAAATACAGCCACGATTCTGCGGATATGTGAATTTCATGCCAAAAATTCTGTATCTTGCCCGTCAAACCTATTAACTCAAACTAATCAAATGAGAATAGCATTATTTCTTGCCATGCTCCTATTGTCTTTGGGGGCGTATGCACAGACGACCGTTAGCGGGAATATTAGCGATGAGAATGGAGTCCCTGTGCCCGGGGTAAATATTGTCATCTTAGGTACTACTGTGGGAACGACTGCTGATTTTGACGGGAATTTCACATTACAGACCTCAGAGATGCCCCCATTTGAACTTCAGATCTCAAGTATAGGATATACATCCACTACGGTTACAGTGAGTTCGAACAATCAAACATTGTCAATAACCCTTGCTGAAGCACAGACCTTCCTCGATGAGGTCGTCATTTCGGCCTCCCGGACACCAGAACGGATCTTTGAATCCCCGGTGTCTGTGGAACGCTTCGGTATCCGAGATATTCAAAATACTACGGCTGAGGCCTTTTATGGG
>JARRLI010000102.1:0-5723 GCA_037387145.1 Robiginitalea sp.
GATTAATGCTTCTGCAGTTCCCGCCAATAACTGGCATGGATCTTACAACGCATCCTGTTTTGGATTGGGATACTGGTCGGTCTGATCTGCCAGGTTCCTGTCCAGGCAAACGAAGTCCTTTTCCACAAGAATATCAAGCACCGCACCGCCCAGTTCAATCTGCGATCCAAACCCTACCTTCGGGGAATCCGGCCAATTCCGTATCCACTGCTCCGGGACTTTTACAGTAATGCAACCCTTTGAGTAGGCCGCCTGCAGGTCTGTAACATCAGGGCTGGATTCAACGGCGTATTCAAATGTGTTTTCAGGAAAACGGGTGCTGCTTTTAAGGGAACCATTTGCGGCGAGCTGATCCACTTCAGACCTTTTAAGACGGAGGCGCACGGAATTATCTTCAATCCTGATCTTCATACTTCAACTATTTCGCAATAAAGATACAATAATCACATGGCTGTCCGGAAGGTGATCCTTCGAATTCGTGTACTTTTGCCAGATGCAAAATCAAAAGCAACACCAGTTAGAATTCATTATCCTGATGGCTGCCCTGATGTCTTCGGTGGCCCTTGCCCTGGATGCCCTCCTGCCTGCTCTTGACTTGATAGGGATAGCTGTGGGCAATACCGATCCTTCCAGGAACCAATGGCTGGTAACATTATTTTTTCTGGGTGCGGGAAGCGGTCCTTTATTGTTCGGGCCTGTTTCGGACAGTGTAGGCCGCAAACCGATCGTTTATATAGGATTCGGCTTGTTTATTCTGGCCAGCTGGCTCTGTGTAGCTTCTGAAAGCCTTACCTGGATGGTGATAGGAAGGTTTCTCCAGGGTGTTGCCCTGTCTGCACCCCGCACCATCAGTATTGCAATGATCCGGGACAAATTCAGCGGGGATTTCATGGCCCGAATCATGTCCTTTGTGACCGTGGTCTTTATCCTGGTGCCTGTTATAGCCCCAACCTTGGGAAAAGCAATTCTCGATGCTTATGGCTGGAAAGCGATTTTTTATTTTCAGGCAGGCTTCGGTATTTTTGTGGCTATCTGGTTCTGGCTGCGACAGCCCGAAACCCTTCCGCCCGAAAAACGGGCTACCTTCCGGCCTGTGATCCTGATCAGAGGGTTCAAGGAAGTGCTTCAATATCGGACGACACTACTCTTTACAATAATATGGGGCTTTATAACCGGGTCTTTTCTGGTGTACTTAAGTACGGCCCAGATCATATTCGAGATTCAGTATCAGGCTGAAGATCTTTTCCCCTACCTGTTTGCAGCCCTGGCAGTCACCATAGGCGCAGCTACTTTTATGAATGGTTCGCTTGTGGTGAAATTCGGGATGCGTAAACTCATTGCAGTTTCGCTGATTAGCTTTACGTTGTTCGCCATGGTATACGTAATCATTTTCCATGGAAAGCCGAACCCATCTGTAGGCATACTGATGTTGTTTCTCTGCCTGCAGTTTTTCGCCATCGGGTTCCTGTTTGGGAATCTGCGAGCCATGGCCATGGAGCCTTTGGGGCATATTGCCGGGCTCGGAGCTGCTATTACAGGTTTTTTGGCTACCCTGTTTGCTGTTGCACTGAGCTCATGGATTGGAAGCTTTGTCCAACAAACCGTATACCCAATGTTCATGGGATTCATGGTATGTGGTTTGCTTTCATTAGGCCTGCTGGCTTTCAGCTTTTACAAATACCGGCCCGGGCCAGTCTGATTCATATCTTAAAACCTGTAATCTTCTGTCTTAATTAAGTTTAGGTAAGCCTCAGCACACGGCATTCACGTAGGGCATTAAAAAGGGATCTACCTTTCCCTTTATGATTGATTTCGATTCTTATCTTTACCAAAATACACCACCATCCATGTGGGTCTGGATCATATTTATCGCAGTAATCATTGTCTTTCTGGCACTGGACCTCGGTGTATTCCATAAACACGATCATGTAATCCGTTCCAGGGAGGCGGCAACCTGGACCGCGATATGGGTCACCGTAGCCCTGAGCTTCAGTGGGGTTATTTATTGGCTATTCAGTTCAAATCTGGTGGAAAACCCGACGAACCTCACCCCGGGTACGGCCGTGCTTAAATATATCACAGGGTATCTAATTGAACTTTCGCTGAGCATTGACAATGTTTTTGTGATTGCAGTGATCTTTTCGGCTTTTTCCATCCCTCCTGTGTACCAGCACAGGGTACTGTTCTGGGGAATTCTGGGTGCAATCGTTTTCAGGGCCCTGATGATTCTTTTTGGCGTGGCCCTAATAAATAAAATCGACTGGATCATTTATGTTTTTGGGATCTTCCTGCTGTATACAGCCTTCAGGATGTTTAAGGCAGATGAACACGAGTTCAAACCCAAGGAATCAGCTGTTTTCAGGCAGATTACCAAGGTATTCCCCATAACGACCCACCTGGTAGGCAATAATTTCTTTGTCAATCGCCTTGGGATCAATGCCGCTACTCCCCTATTCGTCGCCCTGATCATCATCGAGCTTACCGATATCCTTTTTGCCCTGGATAGCATACCGGCTATCCTGGCTATTACCTCAGATCCCTTTATTGTTTTTAGTTCAAATATCCTCGCAATTCTCGGGCTGCGCTCCATGTATTTTTTAATTTCCCGCATGCTGGCCAAGTTCCGTTTTATCAATTACAGCCTTGTGGTGATATTGGCCTTTGTAGGGATAAAAATGTTGCTCGCCCATCATGTTCATGTGCCGGAATGGCTCTCACTTTCCATTATCCTGTTTTCACTGGCGGGGGGAATCCTGGCATCAGTGTATATTCCCGAAAAGGAGAAAGAGGCATCTTAGAATTTGTCAGATCGCCCATCCTTATGAACATCCCTGCAGAATAAACGGGTTTCTAAATAAGGGCTGTATGTACGTATTCTATTCCAGGCTTGCCCTCCATGCTATGTGTTTCAGCCAAATTATGGATTCTATACCACCCGTAATTTGCGGTCTATCAGGCTGTGAGGAAAATTTAACATTGCGCCTTGTCTTTCACTGATCAATGTCATGTTCCCGGCGGGTGGAAATTTGGAAATTCGTAATACACGATGTATTTTTCCAAAAAACCAAATGCATGGATATCAACTTTCAGTACGATGCAATCAAAGCCAGCGAACGACTCGAAATAATGGCCGCAAAAAAACTGCACAAGCTTTTAGATAAATACGATTTCATCATTCGAGCTGATGTACTGTTTAAAAAGGAAAACACCTCCAGTCCGGAAACGGGTATGATTTGTAAAATCCGACTGAGTGTTCCGGGTCCGCTATTATTTGCCGAATCGAGCCATGGGAGCTTTGAAGCATCAATTGCTGAAACAATTGGAGATCTTGAAAGACAACTTCGAAAGCGCAAGGAAAAACTGAAAAGCAGGACATAGTCCTTTAGGCAGATCCCAATTTCTTTCTGATAATCTGCAGTGCATCGGATACGGTCTGCATTTGCTGCATATCCGTATCTTCCATGCGAATGTCGTACCGATCTTCCACATCCAAAACAACATCCACCAGGTGGGAGGAATTAATATTCAGGTCATTGATCAAATGGCTGTCTGCTTCGATGGATGCGGCATTTACATCCGGGGGTAAGTAGGGTGTAATGATTTCCAGAAGCTCTTTATAATGATCGGGTTTGTTCATACTCCTTATGGTTTATAATTTTTAAATATAACACAGGCATTGACATCTCCAAATCCCAGACTGGCTTTGGCTATTATTTGTGATTGCCTGGTAATGGTTCTGGTAGGCACCTTTTCAGGATCAATCAGTCCGGACACCTCCGGATGAAGATCTTCGGCATTGTGGTTTCCGAAGAGCACTCCTGCGTTGATCTGAAGAATAGCTGCAACACACTCCATGCTGCCAGATGCCGCGAGGCCATGCCCAAGGACATCTTTAAAGGAATTGATAAAAGGGAAATCAGATCCGTACCTCCCAAGCGCCTCGCACCAATTTGACACCTCCACGGCGTCTTTGGTTGTGGCAGTAAGGTGTCCGTTTATGGCATCAATTTCCTCCGGGGTAATATTTGCATCGGAAAGTGACCTGGAGATACAACGTTGCACCGCCCTGTTATTCGAGGCAGTCATGCTTCCCCCACTACGGTGCCCGCCGCAATTGACATCCCCTCCCAAATATTCGGCATAAATGGGTGCATTTCTCTCAAGGGCACTTTCCAGAGATTCAAGCAGCAGGGCTCCTGCACCACTGGAAGGCACAAACCCTGAAGCTGTGGCGGACAGGGGTCGGCTCGCTTTCTCAGGACTGTCATTAAACCCCGACGGCACAATCCGCATTGCATCAAAACCTCCCCAGATATAAGGCCCACTATCACTGCAACTGCCTGCCAGCATGCGCTGGGCCTGACCATTGCGTATGCGTTCGCCGGCCATAATCACAGCCTCCGTGCCCGTGCTGCAGGCAGCGGAATTACTTGTAACCTGGTTCCCACAACCCAGTTTGCCTGCCAGGAATGCGCTGATGCCGCTGGCCATTGTTTGAGGTACCGTGGTACTGCCCAGGCGCCGCACCTCCCCGGCGTCAATCTTCTTTATGGATTCCCTGAATTTATCAACGCCCAGGATACTGGTCCCGAATACGATCCCGGCATCCCAATCCGGATCTATACCCTGAGACATGGAAAGACCCGCATGGGTCCACGCTTGCATTCCGGCTATACCTCCATAAATCAAACCAGTTGAATTCATGCCTTTTAAATCAATACTATTGAAGTATTTATTCAATAATTCTGAGGTTATCTGAGGGGCTCCGGCCACCTGGCATCTAAACCCCAATTCCCGCAAATCCTCCCGTTTCCGAATCCCTGAAACGCCCTTGCGCATGGAATTTCCAAATGAGGCGAGATCAGTTGCATTTGGGGCACAAATGCCCAATCCGGTAACCACTACACGTTTATTCATCTTGCGATCTTTTATACATGCCAGACAAATGGCCCTTGCATGCAAGCATACCCTGGTTGTTGTGGAGTTGTACGGCTACCTTTAGTTTGTTGAATCGGAAGTACTCTTTGTTTGCAGTAACCTTTACTGTTTCTCCTGGATTAACCGGTTGCAGGAATTCCATATGTGATTCGGTCATTGCTATTGTGGCATATTCTTCAGCTGTTTTACCTGAAGATCCCAATAGATATATGCCCAGGCAAGCCAATCCGATTTGGGCACAAACCACGGATTCAGAATCGAGTTGGGTGATCCGGTCTACAAAAAGAAATGGTTCTTGATACGGAAGCTGTTCCAGAATGTACTTAAAGTTGTTATCCTCCATTAGCGCAGGCTTTCTCCCCCATCTACTTTTAAAATATTTCCTGTTATCCAGGATGCCTCGGGAAGACACAATAGATAAACGGCATTGGCAACATCTTTTGGTAATGTGAGCCGTTGAAATGGATTTCGCACAAGGGATGCTTCCAGGATCTTATTGCTCTCGGGAATCATACGCAGGGAATCCGTGTCCGTTACCCCTGCCTGAATACAGTTAGCACGGATACCCCTGGGAGCAAATTCCACGGCTATCTGCCGAACAATTGCTTCCAGGGAAGCCTTGGCAGCAGCAACAGCGCCATAACCCGGCAATACCTTTCGGCTTCCCTCACTGGTAAAGGCAATTACCCGTACGTCTTCCGAGAATAATCCATTCTCCTCCATAGATCGGATCCATCCGTAAAGATTAGTGGCCATGGCTTCCCCTGTTATTGCAAAATCCGTCT
>JARRLI010000103.1:0-5146 GCA_037387145.1 Robiginitalea sp.
ACCAGTCCGGTAACAAAGAAAGGGATGGTGATCTTCGCTATAGGTATTGGAGTGATAACCGTGGTTATCCGCCTTTTTGGCTCCTATCCCGAAGGTATTTCATTTGCCATCCTGATCATGAATGCCTTTGTCCCCCTTATCAACAGTTATTTGAAACCGAGACGTTTTGGGTCAAGGATCAAAGCCAAAATCGTGAAAACGTGAAAAAGAAAGATTCAACCCTTCTTAATATGGTAGTGGTCCTCTTTGCGATCACATTGGCCGCGGGCGTGTCACTGGGGTATGTAAATAACCTAACCCTGGCCCCAAAAGCCCAGGCCAGACTGGCCAAAAAGGTGGCGGCCCTCGAAACCGTTTTACCGGCATTCGATAACCAACCGGTTTCAGAGGTAATCCGAATCAGGGCAGAAGGAGTTAAAGACAGCATTGAGATTTATCCGGCTTACAGGGATAGTGCTTTTACAGGGGTGGCCATCACAGGAGCATCAGAAAAAGGATATAGCGGATTGGTAAAGGTGATGGTAGGCTTTGAGCCTGATGGAAAAATCAAGAATATCGTTGTGCTGGAGCAGAAAGAAACACCTGGTCTGGGCACTAAGATGAAAAGTGAAAAGTTCATAGGCCAGTTCAGGGGTAAGGACCCGGCTGCCTTCGATCTGGAAGTCAAAAAAGATGGTGGGGAGGTCGACGCCCTTGCCGGGGCAACAATCAGTACACGCGCCTTTACCGAAGCCACCCAACTGGCCTATGATCAGTATAAAAAATATTTGAAAAACACCAAAGCCTCTGAGGAGTAAAAAACATGGCCAATATCACAGAACAAAAACAGAATTTTTTGAAGGGTATCGTCAGGGAGAATCCGGTCTTTGTCATGCTCCTTGGCATGTGTCCTGCACTGGGTGTTACCTCTTCGGCATTCAACGGGCTTGGCATGGGCCTGGCAACGTTATTTGTGCTGTTGATGTCCAATGTGGTGGTATCCCTTATCAAATCCCAGATCCCCAATAAAGTCAGGATCCCTGCATTCATCGTGATCATTGCCTCCTTCGTAACGCTGGTAGAAATGCTACTGGAGGCCTATATCCCATTTCTCTACGAGCAGCTGGGTATTTTTATTCCCCTTATCGTGGTGAACTGCCTGATTTTGGGTAGGGCAGAGGCATTTGCCTCCAAAAACAACCTTACCGCATCCATCCTAGATGCACTGGGAATGGGTATAGGATTTGTCATAGCGCTTACGGCCCTGGGAGCTACCCGTGAAATCCTTGGAAGTGGAAGTATTTTTGGGTTGCGTTTCGTGTCTGAAGATGCAAATACCCTCATCCTGTTCATATTGCCCCCAGGAGCTTTTATTGCCCTGGCCTACCTGGTGATGGTTTTCAATAGAATAACACATAAAATGGCTTAGCATGGAGTTTTTCATCATATTTATCGGAGCTGTCTTTGTCAACAATATCGTTTTGTCACAGTTCCTGGGTATCTGCCCGTTTTTGGGGGTCTCCAACAAGGTGTCCACTTCCGTCGGCATGTCGGGCGCCGTGTTATTCGTGATGACCATTGCGACGATGGTCACCTATTTACTTCACCAATATGTGCTGGTTCCTTTAGGGTTGGATTACCTGCGGACCATTACTTTCATACTGGTAATCGCTGCCCTTGTCCAAATGGTAGAGATCATCCTGAAAAAAGTCAGCCCTCCCCTGTATCAGGCACTGGGGGTATTCCTTCCCCTGATCACTACCAATTGCGCTGTCCTGGGAGTAGCGATCCTGGCGCTCGGCCTGGAAAACGGAACATTGCTAACGGCAGTTTTCTTTGCCTTTTCGAGTTCAATTGGCTTTGCACTGGCCCTGATTGTTTTCGCCAGTATCCGGGAATTTCTGGAACTGGCAGACCTTCCTGAAGGAATGAAAGGGGTCCCTATAAACTTACTGGTCGCCGGACTTCTGTCCCTGGCGTTCCTAGGATTCGCCGGATTGGTCTAGGAATACTGCGGACGGGAATCAAGTCACTTCATAGGTTTCCCCGGAAAAAAAGAGGTCATCTGTTCTTGCGAACCGGGAACGAGCCTTGACCTCTTCGGTTAATGCGTCTTCCCGCTCTTCAAGGGTCACATCATTAAAACTCCGGATGATGCCTGTAACCAGTGGGTATTGCAAACGTACCAACATCTGGTGCAGGGTTGGGTCCTGCTCATGGGCATCATGGACAAGGATATCGTCCGTTGTAATCCCATTCTCACCCAGGGTACCTACCTCCAGTTTGAGTCCATTGAGGATTAGTCCTTTATCCCGATTTTTACCAAAGATCATTGGTTGCCCTTGTTCCACATGTAGTTGCCGGTCCTCACGAACCGCCCTGTCGGTAAATTCAGCAAAGCAGCCGTCGTTGAAGATAACGCAGTTTTGCAGTATTTCGATCAGTGCCGTGCCTTTGAATTTCTCAGCAGCTACAAAAATTTCTGTCATCTCCCTGGGAGTATTGCCGCCAACCCGGGCAAAAAAACGGGCCTGTGCCCCAAGGGCCAACTCCCCGGCAGAAAATGGAGGCTGGGTGTTCCCGAAAGGGGAAGACTTGGTTTTCTGACCCACCGATGAGGTTGGAGAAAACTGACCTTTGGTAAGGCCATAGATTTTATTGTTGAACAATATCATGTTCAAATCGATATTGCGGCGCAGGACATGGATAAAGTGATTGCCCCCTATGGCGAGGCTATCCCCGTCCCCGGTTATTACCCATACGCTGAGATCCGGGTTGGCCAATTTAACCCCGGAAGCAATGGCAGGTGCCCTGCCGTGGATTCCATGCATCCCATAGGTGTCCATATAATAGGGGAAACGGGAGGAGCACCCAATACCCGAGATGAATACGACGTCTTCCTTGTTTACTCCCATCTCAGGGAGTGCCTTCTGCATGGAACGCAAAATCACATAATCGTCGCACCCGGGGCACCAACGTACTTCCTGGTCACTCACAAAATCCTTGTAGGTATATTTCTTTGTTGTCGGTTCCATAGCTATGGTACTAATTGTTTGAATTTCTGCACGAGTTCGTCATTTCCAAAGGGCAACCCCTGTATTTTATTGAACTGCAGAAATTCGCATCCGGTGAAATTTATTTTCAGAACACGGGCAAATTGTCCACTGTTCAGTTCACATACGATCAGTTTCTTAAATCTGCCAAATACTTCTCCCGTATTCTTAGGCAGGGGGTTGATATAGATGAAATGAGCAAATCCTACATTTTCTAGACCTTCACTGTTCATCTGTTTAACAGCCGTATGCAGGGCGCCATATGTACCACCCCAACCGATGACCAGTAAGTCACCTTCCTGGGCAAATTCAGTGGTAATATCCGGAATGAAATTCTGGACCCGCTTGATTTTTTCAGCCCTTATTTTAGTCATATACTCATGGTTTTCTGGCACATAGGATACATTCCCTGTATCACTGTCCTTTTCCAGTCCTCCAAGCCGGTGTTCCATGCCCGGAGTTCCGGGGGTTACCCAAGATCTGGCCAGGGTTTCCTGATCCCTATCATAAGGATGCCAGCCATCCCTGCTTTCTGCCAGTATATTTTTCTTTATTTCAGGCATATCTGCAACCGTATGTATTTTCCATGGGGCAGAACCATTAGCAATGTAACCGTCCGTCATCAATATCACCGGAGTCATATGCTCCAGGGTCAATTTAGCCGCCTCATAGGCAAAATGGAAACAATTCGCAGGAGTACTTGCAGCGATAACAATTACAGGGCTTTCCCCATTCCTGCCATACATCGCCTGTAAAAGGTCTGATTGTTCCGTTTTAGTGGGCAGCCCGGTTGAAGGCCCTCCCCGTTGTACATCCACTACCACCAGAGGCAGTTCCACCATCATGGCCAGTCCGAGAGCTTCGCCCTTTAAGGCCAGGCCAGGGCCGGAAGTAGTGGTAATGGCAAGGCTTCCAGCAAAGGAAGCGCCAATAGCAGAAGTGATCCCTGCAATTTCATCCTCAGCCTGCAGGGCCTTTACACCAAAATGCTTGTGTTTTGCCAGTTCGTGCAGGATGTCAGATGCCGGTGTGATGGGATAGGAACCCAAAAAAAGTTCCAGACCTGATTTTTCTGCGGCAGCCAGAAAACCCCAGGCTGTGGCGGTGTTTCCCATTATCACCCTGTACTTGCCAGGGGGCATCTTGGCAGGAGCAATATTGTAGGTGTTCGGTATAAGCTCAAGGGTTTCAGAATAATAATACCCTGCATTGAGCACCCTGGTATTGGCTTCAATAAGCAGCGGTTGTTTATGGAATTTCCTATGGAAGAAATCGATGGTATGATCAGGTGATCGGTGGTACATCCAGTAGACCATACCCAGGGCAAACATATTCTTGCTTCGTGTGATGGTCTTCTTCTCCAGGCCCTTCATTTCTTTCAAGGCCTCCTTGGTCAGGGAGGTCATCGCAACCTCAATAACCCTGTAATTTTCGAGGGTCCGGTCTTCGAGTGGGTTGGTTTCATACTCCGCTTTTTCCAAATTCTTTTTCGTAAAGGAATCGGTGTCCACGATGAGCGTATGCCCGGGTTTGACCGCATAAAGGTTGGTCTTGAGCGCTGCCGGATTCATTGCCACGAGGAGGTCCACGTTATCCCCGGGGGTGCTTACCTCTATACTCCCAATATGCACCTGAAATCCTGAAACCCCATATAAACTACCCTGGGGTGCCCTGATTTCTGACGGGTAATTGGGAAATGTGGCCACATCATTGCCAAACATGGCCGATGTTCCCGAAAACTGGGTTCCGGTCAACTGCATGCCATCTCCGGAATCTCCCACAAACCGAACAACTACCGCCTCCAGGGCATTTATATCGTCTGTTTCCTCCTGTAAGTTTATCATCTGCAGAACTTCTTTTTAATATATCAAAAAATCCTTTTCTACTATCTTGATAAATATACTTTTCTTCTATTGGCCGAATCCTGATTTATATCATTAAAATAGCCATTATGTACCCCTAACTTTAAGCTTTAATATAAAATTCGAAGGCAATGGCTATCATTATTACCGATGAATGCATTAATTGTGACGCCTGTATATCAGAATGTCCCAACAATGCGATCTACGAACCAGGGGAAGAATGGTCATATTCAGATGAAACTGCTTTGAACG
>JARRLI010000104.1:0-5135 GCA_037387145.1 Robiginitalea sp.
GATCCTGGCTGATATAATCACGGTTCCCTTATACGCCTACCGGGGGTGGGGCATGCTGTCCCTTCAGTACTTCATATTCACTATCTTGGCTATACAGGGTTATATAGAATGGAAGAAGCGCTTAGACAAGATCCGTCAGACATACTGAGAGTAGTGCTTTTCGGGCCTGAGTCCACCGGGAAGACGACCCTTGCAAAAGACCTGGCGAACCACTACCAAACGGTATGGGTGCCTGAGTATGCCCGGGAATACCTGCAGGATAAGTGGGACAGGGAAAAGCAAACCTGCCAGCCCGAGGACCTGCTGCCGATTGCCATTGGGCAAATGCGCCTTGAGAACGCACTGGCCCGAAAGGCAAACCGGATTCTGGTATGCGATACGGATTTGCTGGAGACCAAAGTATATTCTGAAGCCTATTATTTGGGGTACTCCGATCCGTTGCTAAAGAAGGCAGCGCTTCAGAATCAGTATGACCTATATTTCCTGACGGGAATTGATGTTCCCTGGCAGGCGGATGATCTTCGCGACAAACCAGATGAACGGGAAGAAATGTTCGTAACTTTCCGAAAGGCCCTGGAAGAGAATAATCGCAGATTTATAATTTTAAGGGGAGGGCGGCAGGAACGTCTGCGACAGGCTATTTCTCAATTAGACAAACTTTTGACGCTATGAGTGTATTTACCAAAGAAGATCTAATTTTTCTGCAGGAGAAAGGAATATCGCTGGAAACGGTCCAGAATCAGATCCAAACATTCATGGATGGGATTTCCCCGGTACGGTTGTCGGGTGCTGCGGTGGTAGGGGATGGCATCCTGCGATTTTCGCCGGACGAGCAGCGCCGGCTTCAGCAGGAATATCGCAAGGCAAAAAAAGGAATGCAGATTGTAAAATTTATCCCCGCTTCAGGGGCAGCATCCCGCATGTTCAAGGCACTATTTGCTTTCCTCAATGAATTTGATCCTGCTGCAGACAACCTTCAGGAGTATTTGGACCGTCCAGAGAACAATGGGGTGAAGAAATTTTATGAAGGTCTGCGGGAATTTCCATTTTACGAACTTATCCTGTCACGATTAGAGATGCCCCAGGAGCATTCTGTAGGAGGAGAATTCTTATATGCCTTTGTGAAGGAGATGCTGACAGCCGATGGGTTCAATTACGGATTTTATCCTAAAGGCTTGTTGCCTTTCCATTTCTATGAGGGAAAATTGTCAACCCCCTTTGAGGAACATCTGAAGGAGGGAGCAGCTTATGCACGAGGTGACCAAATGACCCATCTTCATTTTACTATTTCCCCTCAGCATCGCACTTTGTTTGAAAAGGAATACAACCGCGTAGCCCATGAGGTCAAAGTTAAGACCGGGTGCGCTTTCCAGGTGGATTTCTCATACCAAAAGACAGCTACCGATACCCTAGCCGTAACTCCTGAGAATGAGCCTTTCCGGGATAAACATGGCCGGCTTCTTTTCAGGCCCGGAGGCCATGGCGCCCTGATTGAAAACCTCAACGAGCAGGACGCAGATGTTTTGTTTATTAAGAATATTGATAATGTGGTCCCCGAACGCTCCCTGGAAGAGATCGCTGCCTGGAAGGAAGTGCTCGGAGGTTATTTGCTCGAAGTGCAGCAGCAGGCTTACAGTTATGCGCGCATGCTTGCCGAAGGAAAGGTAGACAACGACCTTTTGAACCGGATCTGCGATTTTCTCAGGACAGATTTGAATGTGCGTTTCCCTGAGGCATATACCGGGTATAGTCTGGAAGAACAAATAACCGTTTTAATGGATAAATTGGCGCGGCCCATTCGTGTTTGCGGGATGGTGCGAAATGAGGGAGAACCCGGGGGAGGTCCATTCTGGATATCCGATTCTCATGGGAACAAATCCCTGCAGATCGTTGAATCAGCACAGGTGGATATGGATGATGAGGACCAGCGCAAGACCTTTCAGGAAGCTACCCACTTTAATCCGGTAGATTTGGTTTGCGGTGTCAGGGATGCTTTTGGAGAGAAATTTAATCTTTTGAATTTTGTCGAACAAAAGCTAGGCTTCATTACGGAAAAGACCTTTGAGGGCAGGCCGCTGAAGGCATTGGAATTACCGGGATTATGGAATGGCGGCATGGCATACTGGAATACTGTTTTTGTGGAGGTGCCTATCAGCACCTTTAACCCGGTTAAGACGATCAATGACCTTTTGAAACCTGCACACCAGGCCGGGTAGGTCAAAGCATCCTTGTTCCCGGGGTTTTTGAAAGTATTTTTATCATCCGTTCCCAGTGGTTATCTTTGCATCATCTCACAAGGGGGTGCTCTTTTCTAAATGGCCTTAACGGGCAGAAGACAGGGCTGAGATAATACCCAATGAACCTGGGCAGGTAATGCTGCCAAGGGAAGTTCTAAAGACGGCGCTAACCGAAGCAACCTGTGCAGCGTCAACTTTTCGGTCCATTGGATTTCTATTTGTAAATCAAGTTGAATTAAGAATAACCTCCCCGTTTATTCGTAAACCAGATACGAATGAAAAAAGCAATATTGCTTGGGCTCCTGTTCGGAGCATCATTCTTTGCCTGTGGACAGGAAAAATCCAGGGATACCACAATGGCAGATGAAATAAAGCTGGACGAAGTATTCGTTGCGGCTGTCCGGGTTACCAGGGAAGCTCCTGTTACGTTTTCAAACCTGGAAAAGGTACGGATCGAGAAACGAAATCTGGGGCAAGATATTCCAGCCCTCATGAACTTTTTGCCCTCCGTAGTGACAACTTCGGATGCAGGCGCAGGGATAGGGTATACGGGGATCCGGGTACGTGGAAGCGATGCTACCAGAGTAAATATTACTATTAACGGGATCCCATACAACGATGCGGAATCCCAGGGCACCTTTTGGGTCAATATGCCTGATTTTGCGTCCTCTACGGAAAGCCTGCAATTACAGCGGGGCGTAGGGACCTCCACAAACGGCGCTGCTGCTTTTGGTGCCAGCCTTAACATTCTAACCGACGCACTATCTCGTGAGCCCTATGCAGAACTGGCGGCTTCTGCGGGAAGTTTTAACACCCACAAGGCTACTGCCAAGTTCAGTACGGGCTTGCTGGGTGATCGGTTTGAAATGGCTGGCCGCCTTTCACGAATAGCCTCAGACGGCTATATTGACCGTGCCTCTTCCGACCTTGATTCCTATTTTCTTCAGGGATCCTATTTACACGAAAATACCCTGATCAAGGCACTGTTATTCGGCGGACATGAAATCACCTATCAATCCTGGTATGGATTTGATCCGGATGTGCTTGCTGCCATAGGCGTGGACAATAGTCTGGAGACGAATCGCCGTTTTAATATTGCTGGGATTCAGTTCGACAGGGAGGGGAATTTTGAAGGCTTTTACGAAAACCAGGTTGACAATTATAAGCAGGATCACTTTCAATTGCATTGGAACGAGAAATGGTCGGGGTTTTTCCAGACCAACATCTCCCTGCATTATACCCATGGAAGGGGGTTCTTTGAGGAATATGTGGATGAATGGTATTACAGCAATATCCTCTTTGCGCCTGATGCCCAACTCAGTTTTCTGGGACTCGCTAATCCTGTGATCGACGGTGAGGAGATCTCGACAATGGATTACATCCGCAGACGTTGGCTGGACAATGACTTTTACGGGACGGTTTTTTCGGGAGAATACCTCCAAGGGCCATGGCAATTTATTTTGGGAGGAGGTTGGAACACCTATCGGGGAGACCATTTCGGGGAGCTGATCTGGGCAAGGTATTCCGGCGACCTGGAGCGGGGAGACCGGTACTATGAGGATGATTCCCAAAAGGATGATCTAAACCTGTTTGCAAAAGCCAAATATGTGCTGGGAGGGAAATGGCGTTTTTTCATGGACCTGCAATACAGGGGGGTTCGTTACCAGGCCAATGGGAATGAGACCGGTCTGGTGGATGACCGCTTCCGTTTTTTCAACCCCAAACTCGGACTGACCTATCAACTCAACCCTGACCAAAACCTCTACTTCTCCTATGCAGTGGCTAACCGGGAACCTAACCGGAATGATTATGAAAATGGGAATCCCAGACCTGAACAACTGCACGATTTTGAGCTAGGATGGAGGTATCAGAAACCGGGCACCAGCCTGAATGCAAATGTGTACTATATGCGTTACAGGGATCAATTGGTGCTTACTGGGGAACTCAATGATGTAGGGGCTCCTATCCGTTCCAATGTGGGAGACAGTTATCGGCTGGGCCTGGAAATAGACGCGGATATCCGCTGGTCGGACCAATGGAGATGGCAGCCAAATCTGGCCATTAGCACCAACCGGAATGTAGATTATTTTTTTCGAAGGGATGGTGAACTTCTGAACCTTGGGAATACACGCATTGCGTATTCGCCAGAGGTGGTGGCAGGTAGCCGGCTTATTTACAACCCCCTGGAAAATCTGGATCTGATCTTGCTGACAAAATATGTTGGAGAGCAGTACATGAGTAATATTGAAGCCGGAAAATCCCGATTGGAGGCTTACAGCCAGACGGATTTCAACCTGCAGTACAGATGGCAGCCCAAGCGCTGGATACGTGAGATCGCCCTGACACTGCTGGTCAATAATATCTTTGATGCGAAGTTTAGTTCAAATGGATATTTCTACACTTTTGACGATGATTTCAGCAATCCCGGATCTGTCACAACGATTGAGGGAGTAGGCTTTTATCCGCAGGCAGGCATAAATTTCCTGGCTGGTGCGACATTCAGACTGTAAAGGCGGTGGTGTGCTAATTACTGATCAGGACAGTGTTTCCGCTAAGATTTGCCCTGTATTCCAGCATGTCGTAATAGCGGTTGTCGTCATCAGGGCGGTTGAGTTGTTGGCCGGTAAAGAGGCTGTACTCATAATCCTCACAGGCGCAGCGGGCATTTTGTCCTTCGTTGATCGTGGTTGAACAGGTATTCGGAGCGTGATTTGGGCAACTGGCTTCAAAGGCGCGAAAAATATCAAAACCGGTGTTCATCACGTAGTCTCCCCGGATACCCACTCCCGTATTGCCTATATAGACCGGGTTGCCAATGGTGGTAAGCGGACTGTAGAGCGGGAGGTTCAGATTGATCTCAAAGCGAAAACTCAGCTCCCTCAAATAAGGATTTCTTTG
>JARRLI010000105.1:0-6607 GCA_037387145.1 Robiginitalea sp.
GGGTATAGCGGCTCCTTACCGAATTCACGTTTCCATTTGGAATCGAAATCCTGGTTAAAATCCCCGCCCGCAATTTTTTCGATGAATTTGGGAAAATAACGCCCTTTGAAATCTTCAAATTCCAGTTGATTGGTATCGATCAGCGAGAGGAAGTCGTCCATTTCCTTATCTGACAATGCTTCCAGATAGGCGTAGTGGTTTTCGTCAAAAAGGAGTTTTCCCATTTCAAACAAATCCCGGCTTACATCCCAGCTACGGTCCTGTTCCGCTTTTTCCAGGGCAAATTCAATGAGTGTTTCTGTAAGTTTAGGATGGGTGCCGGCCCTGGAAACCAGTATATCCACTGCCTGCATCAGTAGGCTGTCTGTATCCAGGACCACTTCGAAATTCGATTGTAGTTCCAGGTCCTGAGCAAAGGTTCTCAGAACTCGGTGGTTAAACCTGTCGATGGTAGAAACATCAAAGAAGGCGTAGTTGTGAAGCAGGTCCTGCAGAACCTTTTTACTTCGCTCTCTTAATTCAGCTGCGTCTATTCCCAATGCATCCTTTACAGACAGGAACATAGGTAGGATCTCAGAGCGGCCCCCTTCCTTCGAGAATTCCATAAGGCTTTTGAGGATCCTTTCTTTTAGTTCGCCAACGGCCTTGTTTGTGAAGGTAATGGCAAGAATATGCCTATATGCCTGTTGCGCCCCGGGCCTTAGCAGTAATTTCAGGTATTCCCTGGCAAGAGTGAAGGTCTTTCCCGAGCCCGCGGAGCTGTCCCATGGGTTGCAAATTAAGTATTCTAGGCAGGTTCTTAACAATTAATTAGCGCACGATGTTTGTTAAAATCTGTATTTTTGATAGACACTATTTAAAATAAAAACCACATACTATGTCATTCCAACTACCTAATTTACCTTATGCATACGATGCCCTTGAGCCATATATAGATGCACGCACCATGGAAATCCATCATTCCAAGCACCACAACGGATATACTACAAAGTTGAATGCAGCGGTCCAGGGAACAAGCCTGGAAGGAAAATCCATTGAGGAAATCCTTAAAGATCTGGACATGTCCAATACCGCCGTGCGAAATAATGGAGGAGGATTTTTCAATCATTGCCTTTACTGGGAGGCTATGTCCCCGGACGGAGGCGGAACACCCGAAGGAGCCCTGAAGATGGCCATAGATAACTCTTTTGGTTCATTTGAAAGCTTCAAAGATGCTTTCAGCAGTGCTGCTGGAAGCAGGTTCGGTTCTGGATGGGCATGGTTGTGTGCTCACAATGGCGGCAACCTGGAAATATGTTCCACCCCAAATCAGGATAACCCTTTAATGCCGGATACCGGATGCGGAGGCTACCCTATCCTGGGTATTGATGTATGGGAACACGCATACTATCTTCATTATCAGAACCGTCGCCCTGACTATATTCAGGCTTTTTTCAATGTTATCAATTGGAATAAGGTCTCTGAAGAATTCGAGGCCCATAAATAGAGGGGATATCCGGGGTTTTTTTATGACTGCCGGAATAAGAAAAGGGCAGAGAAGTCTCCACCCTTTTCATCCCAAATCTTACCATAAACTTAACCTACTTATGCTATGGCACTACTAAAATACTGGTATTAAGGGAAATAAAAAAAGAAATTGATCAAAAAATTATTTGCAGGGAACAGAATTATCAAGAGAGATAAGCGTGGATTTAGAAAAATTTCGCGCAATACCCATAAATAAAAAGGCAAGGTTTTACCCTTGCCTTTTCCCCAAATCTTACCATGAACTTAACCTACTTATGCTATGGTTCTTCGAAAGTAGTGTGTTGTATCCAAAGCCGAAAAGCTTTTGGATGAATCCCCGGATTAACCGTTAAAATACAAAGGGTTCAGCAACTTGTGAGAGAAGTAGTACGAAGCCTGAAAGGGATGGCTTCTTGCCGTGTAATCATTCAGACAACTGGAACGATTACAAAATAAAAAAGGTGGAAGTTACTCCACCTTTTTTGCCCCAAATCTTACCATGAACTTAACCTACTTATGTTATGGCTTTCCTAAAGTACTGGGAGCGTATCCCAAGATTGTAAAAATCCGATGAAATACACAGATCGTCGTTATAATACCGAAATCGATGTATTTCGTCGATCAGCATCAATAGGCACGCTGGTTCTTGCCTTCATAGAAATTAATAAAAGCCCGGTTTACCACCCTGTTGCCTCCATGTGTGGGGTAATCCCCGGTGAAATACCAGTCACCAAGATTTTTCGGGCATGCCTTGTGCAGGTTCTCAATGGTTTGATAGATGATCTCTACTTCGGCTTTAATGTCTGAAGGTGAAAGTAATTCAGCTATCTTCAATGAAATTTCCCCAGCGGTAAAGGGTTGGTAAAAATCTTTGACATGGTTGACCACTTCTGTATCGGGCAACTCTATTTGTTTTTTACACTTTTCGTAGATCTCGTCAATAAGATTTTCGGTTCCCCGATCCTGGTGAAGTGCCAGGGCGGCCTTAAAGGCTATAAAGTCCTCAAGCTTTGCCATGTCAATCCCATAACAATCGGGATAGCGGATCTGCGGGGCAGAAGAAATAACGATGATCTTTCTGGGATTGAGCCGATCCAATATCCGCAGGATACTTTTTTTAAGCGTGGTGCCTCTTACGATACTGTCATCGATAATCGCGAGATAGTCATCTTTTTCCACCGAGCCATAGGTGATGTCGTAAACATGCGCGACAAGATCATCCCGACTGCTGTCCTGAGTAATGAAAGTCCTAAGCTTGGCGTCCTTAATGGCCACTTTTTCAATGCGAGGGCGGACGTCAAGGATTTCGTGCAGCGCATCACTGCTCATGTCTTTGCCCAGGGCCAGGATCTGTTCCTCTTTCTTTTCGTTTAGAAAGGATTGGGCTGCACGGATCATTCCAAGGAAAGAAGTCTCCGCAGTATTAGGGATATAAGAGAAAACCGTCCTTCGGATATCGTGGTCAATCGATTTGAGGATTTGGGGAAAAAGCAATCTTCCCAATTCTTTGCGCTCCTCGTAGATCTCCCTGTCATTACCTCTGGAAAAATATATGCGCTCAAAAGAACAGGCTTTTCTCTCCCGGTCCTCCTGGACTGGGTCTATGGATACCCCTCCATCTTTTTTAATGATTATGGCATGGCCGGGAGGAAGTTCCTGAACATCTTCATAGGACAGATTAAATACGGTCTGTATTGCCGGGCGCTCAGAAGCCACCACTACTACCTCATCATCTTTGTAATAGTAGGCCGGACGGATGCCGGATGGATCCCTCAGGACGAAGGCATCTCCATGCCCCAGCATACCGGCCATCGCATATCCGCCGTCCCAGTTTTTGGAGGACTTCCGCAGGATCTTGGAAACTTTCAGGCGTTCGGCAATCATAGGGGAGGCCTCCATTTTATTGTAACCCTCCTTTTTGATTTGCTTGTAAAGTTTACTCACTGCATCGTCCAGGAAGTGCCCGATCTTTTCCATGACCGTAATGGTATCGGCCATCTCCTTGGGATGTTGGCCGAGTTGCACCAGGTTGTCAAACAGCTCCCGTACGTTCGTCATATTGAAGTTTCCGGCCACAATGAGGTTGCGGTGCATCCAGTTGTTCTGCCTTAGAAATGGGTGAACACTTTCAATACTGTTCTTGCCGAAAGTCCCATAGCGTACGTGCCCCAGTAACACCTCTCCTACATAAGGAATGTTCCGCTTGAGCCATGCAGTATCAGAAGCTGATTCCGGTGACTCCTTCAGGACCGTATTTATCCGCAGGTTGATCCTGTCAAATATGTCCTGTATGGGTTGGGATTCTATGGAACGGATACGGCTCATATAACGTTCCCCCGCGGCCATATCCAATTTGATGCTGGCAAAGCCGGCCCCGTCCTGCCCCCGGTTGTGCTGCTTCTCCATCATCAGGTACATTTTATTAACTCCGTAAAAGGCAGTACCGTATTTATCCCTGTAGTAGTCCAGGGGTTTCAGGAGTCGAATAAGGGAAATCCCACATTCGTGTTTGATTGCATCACTCATGTTGACAAGGTATAAAATCCCTTAATACGGGGGTTATTGAAGTTCAAAATCAAACTGGGTCAGGTTCTTGAATTGTTGCAGCCGTCTTTTAATTTTGTCAGATTGCAGATCCAACAGGCGTTCGGTCCCAAACCGCTCAACACTAAAAGAGGCAAGATTGGCACCATGGATTACGGCATTTTTCAGGTTTTCAAAAGAAATGTTCTTCGTTTCTGCAAGGTATCCGGCAAATCCTCCTGCGAATGTATCTCCTGCACCGGTGGGGTCAAAGATTTCTTCAAGCGGCAAGGCAGGGGCAAAGAAAATTTGATTTTTGTGAAAAAGGAGCGCTCCATTTTCCCCTTTCTTTATTACCACGTACTCAGGCCCCATTTCACTTATTTTAAAGGCGGCCCGAACCAACGAATATTCCCCGGTAAGCTGGCGGGCCTCCTCATCATTTATGGTAATCACATCTACCCGCCCGATTACTTCGATCAAAGCGTCCCAGGTGTTGTCCATCCAGTAATTCATGGTGTCCAGGATGGTGAGTTTGGGGTGTGAGCCGAGTTGGTTGAGCACGCTGGACTGAATCGCAGGATGCAGGTTGCCCAGCATGACCACGTCAGCTTCCCTGAAGGCCTCCGGCACCACGGGGTTAAAATCGGCAAGCACATTAAGCTCGGTGGCCAGGGTGTCCCTCAGATTGAGGTCGTGGTGATACCTGCCCTTCCAGAAGAAGGTCTTGCCCCCCGCTACTACTTCAAGACCATCGATATTGATATTTCGTTCCCTAAAGAGATCCATGTATTCGGAGGGGAAATCTTCTCCTACTACGGAGACAATCCCGGTTCGGACATTGTATTGAGAGGCGGCCAGGCTTATAAAGGTTGCTGCGCCACCCAGGATTTTATCCGTTTTACCGAAAGGGGTTTCAATAGCGTCGAATGCTACAGTACCTACGACCAGTAATTTTCCCACTTCGTTCTGAAATTTGCTGCAAATATACAGTTTTGAAATCCGATACCCGAGGGTAACGGAGGGGAAGTTGCAGGTTACTTTCTGCCAAAATCAGCCGGGATTTCACCCCACGCCCGGGTTTCCCATTTAACTATAGGTGTTTTGTAGGAATGAGCCTTCAACCACGCTTCTGCCCGGTGCACCAGTTCGAAGAGGTCTTCATTCTTTTTGGAAGGCTTAAGGCGCGTATTGCACTTTTTCTTTTTAACCCAGCTGATAGCAGTCCTGGAGTCAGTATAAATGATGCGATCGCTTTTGTTTTTACGCAGGTATGCAAGGCCGTGGACTATGGCCAGAAACTCTCCTATGTTATTGGTTCCCTCGGGAAAGGGGCCCTGCCGGAACAAATTCTTTCCGCTGCGTGTCTCCACCCCGCGGTACTCCATTATTCCGGGGTTCCCGCTGGAAGCAGCGTCCACCGCAATGGAATGATAGTTGGGCTCTCCGAACTTCTCGAGAGATTCCCGGCTTCGCTTTTTTCTGCTTTTCTGGATTTGCTGATACGAGGATCTTGCGGCTTGGTCCGCTTCTTCTTTTGAATCGAAGGCCATATATAGGGCCCCTTCAAATCCTTCTATTTCGGCCTTACAGGCATCCCAGGAACTGTAAACACCGGGGTTTTTTCCTTTCCAGACAACATAGTATCGCTTCTTCTTGGCCATGGATCAGGGGAATAAAAGAGAGGCTATGGCAAGCGGGTAATGCTCATGTTCGAGCCGGTGGATTTTCCCTGCAAGACTTTCAGGGGTTTCTCCTTTTGAGACCGGAATTTTTTTCTGAAGGATAATTGCCCCCTCGTCATATGCTTCATTCACAAAATGAATGGTAATACCCGATTCAGACTCACCATTATCCATCACTGACCGGTGGACATGCATTCCGTACATTCCTTTTCCTCCGTATTTAGGAAGCAGGGCAGGATGTATATTTATGATCCTATCCGGATAGGCGCGCACAAGGTGCTCCGGAATTTTCCAAAGAAACCCGGCAAGAATAATCAAATCGGGACTGAGACCCCCGAGCAAACCAATAAGACCTTCAGGGCGTTCATACGCAGGGCGGTTAAAACAGAATAAAGGAAGTTTCAGGCGTTTGCAGCGTTCTATAACGCCGGCCTTCAGGTTATTGCACAATACTCCTGAAACAGTTACCCTTGGATCCTTTTCAAAATATTCCGCAATATTCTCCACGTTGGAGCCGGACCCGGAAGCGAATAATACCAATCTCTTGGGAGGGGTCATTAGATAGTCCTTTGCAGTGAAACGCACACAAATGTACTATTGCCAATCATAAAATGTGTATATTATGGTACATTTTATCAGCAGAAGGTGTAATTAAACCAAAGTTTTATATTTTTGCCAACAATCTAATTTAAAACCATAAAATATGTCAGACATTGCATCAAGAGTAAAGGCTATCATTGTAGATAAGCTGGGTGTTGACGAAAATGAGGTTGTTGCTGAGGCTAGCTTTACCAACGACCTGGGTGCGGATTCTTTGGATACCGTTGAGCTGATCATGGAATTTGAAAAAGAATTTGACATTCAAATACCTGATGATCAGGCAGAAAATATAG
>JARRLI010000106.1:0-5124 GCA_037387145.1 Robiginitalea sp.
TACTTCGCAGACATTGTAGTATTTGATGCGGGGGAAGTTACAGACCACGCCACCTTTGAAGAACCCCACCAGTATGCGACCGGTGTTTCAAATGTTATTGTAAACGGTACAGAGGTGATCCGGGATGGAGAACATACCGGAACCACCCCAGGTCGCTTTGTCAAAGGCCCGGGTTATCGGAAGTGAATTCCGCACTACTGAAAATTATACTAAATTCGAACTGTGTTTTGCCATTTCTAAACGATATGCAATGGTATTTCAACAGATCCCTCTGGTGAAAAAAACTGCTGTAAAGGAAATTTTAAGCCTGCTCAAACGGAACAAACCGATGATTAGGACGATATTAGGTATGAATTGCCTTGTCTTATTCGTATTCCTGCCAACTTCCGGGATACATGCACAGGACCCACTCCGTTTCGAAGCGGAGGTAAACCAGCTGAAGCTGAAAAATGACAGCCTGTGGAACTCAGCATTGCCCACGCAGGTATTTACAGGCAGTTCCAGTATCCGCATGTGGGAAGATCTGCAGGCCCGGTTTCCCGAAAAGCATATCGTAAATTCTGGTTTCGGGGGTTCCCAGGCTTCAGACCTGTTGTACTACCTGGAATTACTCGTATTGGATTATTCTCCTGAAAAGGTCTTCATCTATGAAGGCGATAACGATCTTGCAGAAGGAAAAAAGCCCAAAGAGATCTTGCATACTTTAAGGGAAATTTCAGGATTTATACAAAATCAGCACCCTGGCCTGCCAATCGTATTCATTTCGGCCAAACCCAGCATCAGCCGCTGGAAGCAGCGGAAAAAATACCGCAGATTTAACCGAAAACTGGAAAAATGGACCCGGCAGGATGCCAGTCTATTCTTTGTAGATGTCTGGAAGCCTATGTTGGAAGGTAGCCGGCTGGATAAAACCTTGTTCGTTGAGGATGGGTTGCATCTCAATAGCAAAGGATATGATATCTGGGAAAAGATATTGCACCCACACGTAGCGATTGAACCTTATTAAATACAACTATGAAGAACGAATCCTTAGAAAGAAACATATTCTCCTCACTTATCCTGCTCTTAAGTATATTTTTATTGGGGAGTTGTGTTCAATCGCACGAACGACCTAAAATCACCTTACCCCAAACAGATCTGGGGGCAGCCCCGCTGATTCCAAAGCCCATTCAGGTGCTGCCTGACGGGCGGGCCTTTGGGATGGATCTCCACAGCGGGATCTTTACCGGGGAAGGAGAGGAGGAATTCTATTCCGTAGGGAAATTCCTTTCGGAGAAGCTCTCAAACCAGACAGGCCTGAGGCTCCCGGTAGATCCTACGGAAACAGGCGAGATCTATACCGGTATTTATCTGTTGAAACACCCTGGTATTACGGGAGAAGCCTATCAGCTTGATATCCGTCCAGATAGCATCCTGCTTCAGGCCGGGACAGCTGAAGGTGCCTTTCGCGGAGCACAGACCCTACGGCAGCTAATCCCTGAAATTGCCATTGACACCCTTGCGACATATCCCATATGGGTTATTCCCGGCGGAAGTATCTCAGATGCCCCGGAATTCTCATATCGGGGGGGCATGCTGGACGTTGCCAGGCATTTCTTCTCGCTGGAAGACGTGAAAAAATACCTGGAGGTCATGGCTTATTATAAAATGAACGCCCTGCACCTTCACCTCACTGATGACCAGGGTTGGCGGATCGAGATCAAATCCTGGCCCAGGCTTACCGAGATAGGCGGGCAGACAGAAGTAGGAGGAGGTCCCGGAGGCTTCTATACACAAGAACAGTACCGGGAGCTGATCGAATTTGCCGCCGACCGTTTCATAACCATAATCCCTGAAGTGGACATGCCGGGCCATACCAATGCAGCCTCTGTATCATATCCCTTCCTCAACGGGAACGGAAAAACTCCAAAACCCTACACGGGAACACGGGTTGGGTTTAGTACACTGGATACCCGGAAGGACACCGTATATCAATTCATCGTTGATGTGGTGCGGGAGATCACTTCCCTGAGCCCCGGGCCCTATTTCCATCTTGGAGGGGATGAAAGCCATGTAACCAAATCCGCCGATTATAAATACTTCATTGAGCGTGTGGTCCCCATCGTGCGTAAGTATGGCAAAGTACCGGTGGGCTGGGATGAGGTGGCCACAGCTAAACTGGATAGCAATGTGGTAGCCCAGTTCTGGTCTAATGAGGATAACGCAAAGAAAGCGAAATCCCAGGGGATGAAGATCTTAATGTCTCCGGCCAAGAAAGCTTATCTCGACATGAAATACGACAGCATCTCCCGCTTTGGTCTGGATTGGGCTGCCCTTATTCCTGTAGACAGCGCCTACATATGGTCACCTGAGGCGTATTCTGCAGAGATCCCAAAAGAGGATATTCTGGGGCTGGAAGCCCCGCTTTGGTCTGAAACAATTAGCAACATCGAGGAACTGGAATACCTTGCATTCCCCAGGCTACCCGGATACGCGGAATTGGGTTGGACTCCTGCCCGGCTGCGTTCATGGGAAGAATACAGACAACGACTGGCCCGTCAATTGCCTTATTTCAGAGAGATGGGTATTCAGTTTTATCCATCGGGTCGGGTACCCTGGATGGAAGCTGACTCACTCCTGCCCTGGAGGAAGGTTGCCGAATAGGACAATTACTCCTTACTCATACCAGGAAGCCCCTCCGGTTTGGGAGTCTGCCAGGTAAAAGGGGCCGCCTTCCGGGCTTGGGGCCATAATTCATCCAGGGTATCCGCCTGGTACATCCGCCCGTTTTTTAAGACGTAAACAACGGTATTGGTATTGCGCAAGTCCTCAAGGGGGTTTGCATTCAGCACTACCAGATCGGCCAGCTTGCCGGTTTCAATACTTCCCAGATCCCCATCCAGGCCAAGGGCACGTGCTCCATCGAGCGTCGCTACCCGCAGGGCACTCAAGGGATCCATATCTGCGCTGGCAACGGACCAAAGTTCCCAGTGATATCCGAGTCCCTGGAGTTGACCGTGGCTGCCGATCCCTGCCAGACCTCCAGATTCAACCAGGTCTTTCATGAATTCGGCGTGTTTTCTGAAGACGTGCTCCTCCTCCATGAACCAACCGGGTCTTCTTCTTGATTTCTGCGCTAGCTCCCTGTACGGGGTAAACCGCTGAATCTTTTCATCCCCCCAGACGTCTTCGGTAGCATAAAAGTAATTCTCCGCCCAGGGACCACCATAGGACACCAATAAAGTGGGTGTCACTGCCATACCTGCCTCAGCAATCACGCGGGTTACATCGGGATAGATCGGGTAGATTGGCAGGGAATGCTCGTGGCCGGGATATCCGTCCAGGAGTTGGGTCATATTTAGTTTGAAATCCAATCCGCCCTCTGTAGTGGGCATGAGTTTCAGTTCCCTGGCCGCCATGATTACCCATTGGCGGTGCTGCCTGTTCCCTGTTAGGTACATCTTTATGGTCTTGGTATTGTAATATTCGCTGTACTGCCGAAGTACCTTTTTGGTGTGCTCCAGGCTTTTCAGGTTATACCTCCAAAAACCGACACCCGGGCCGGTGCTGTATATTCGCGGTCCCGGGATCATGCCGGCATTGACCATATCCGAATAGGTCAGAACATCCGTGGTGGCGGTCTGCGGATCGCGGGTAGTGGTTACCCCATAGGCCAGGTTGGCCGCATACACCCAGACCTGGTTCTTGTGAATCCCCCAGCTCGGCCACATATGTGCATGGGTATCCACAAACCCGGGTACTACCGTTTTTCCACTTAAGTCTATGGTTTCAGTTCCTTTAGGAACCTCAAGAGAACCGCTGGATCCCACGGCTGCAATACGATTATTTCGAATGAGGATGTCAGCCCTGTCCAGCACCTGGACTCCTTTCATAGTAATCACCCGGGCATTGGTAAGCAACAATGTACCCTCGGGTATATCCTGTGGGTAAGTGAGGATGATTTTGAGCTCTTCCGCCTCGAACTGCTCATCTGTTTTGTCTTCCTTTGTTTTGGTGGAATCCAGTTCGGTTTTCCGGGCTTTTTTTACCGCTTCCAGACTGTCCCGGTATGTCCTGCCGGCTTCCAGGTCGTAGCGAAAATGACTGGAGCCCAGGGACCAGTGCACTTTTTTGCTATCCGACGACCAGGCCGGGAATTCCCCTCCAAGCTTGGTGAGTTTGACCGCAGGAAAGGTCGCTTTTTCAGGTTTGGCAACAGAAATGGTCGGCGTTTTCCCGTAGCGGGGAACGAGAATCGTATAAATATCATTGTTTATCTGTGCAAAGGCTTGGGTTCCATCCGGGGAAATTCGGATCTCAGCAGGCCGCGATGCCTTGTCGTTGTTCTCAGAAATGTCATCCTGAGCGGGTAAGAGATCCGGCAGGGTGTGTTCTGTGCCGCGTGAGAGGATATCGCTGGAACCATAGGTTGTGATCCCTTTAATTTTCAGGTGTTCCTTTTCATCAGTGCCATCCCATCGTATGGAAAGTAGACCGCGCTGTGAATGGCTGAGATATATGCGGTCTTCATTTTTTGTAAAATGGGGCACAGTGCGACCCTTGGCCTTATCGATCATCCGGAGTTCTCCCCCATCAGCCGGTATCCATACCAGATCTTCCCGCATACCCATGGCTACCGGCCCTGTACCCTCTGCAAAGGTTTGGGCCGCCCCACGGAGCACGACAATCCTATTTTGCTTGTATGACCAGGCTGGCTGTGAATAAACACCCGCCTGACGCGTGAGCTGTAGCGGTGCCCGGCGTCCATCTGATTGAACTCTGTACACATGTCCCTCCCCGGATTCCCAGGAAGTAAAAACCAGGTATTTCCCATCCGGGGACCAACTGGGCTGGGCCTCTGTGAAATCATTATTGGTCAGGCGTTTTGGCTGCCCATCCGGGAGTTCCATTACGTAAAGCCGGTTCAGGGCAGTAAATGCCAGGTGCGTTCCGTCCGGGGAAGGCACTGCGTCGCGTATTTGAGTAACTGCTGCTTCTGGAGCATCAGAAATAGGATATTTGAACTCCAGGCGGGGCCCGAGTTCCAATTTCACAGGAGCAGTGAAAGGAATGTCCCTGGACTCCCCGTCAGCTATGGAAATTACCTTGATCTTGCCTCCATAGGACAGGAAAAGATTCTCGCTG
>JARRLI010000107.1:0-7216 GCA_037387145.1 Robiginitalea sp.
TGAGCTGAAAGATGAAGTTGATACCAATTTAGACGGTCTTGTAGTGGGCAATAGCACTTTTATAGACCTGCAAAACGTAGGATCAGCGACAACCCCGGACCTTACAGCGATCTTGTCCGCGACTGGAACTGCTGATGCCACTACGTTTTTAAGAGGAGATAATACCTGGGCTGTGCCACCCACGGGGACAGATGACCAGACAGCAGGTGAAGTCAATTTGGATACAGCGGTTGATATGGACGGCAATGCCACTGATGAGACCACGGTTGAGGAAGCTATACAGGCCATTGCGCCGATCTCTTCCAAGGCTGCCCGGATCTTTTATCCGCCTTCCATTGCAATCGATGCCTCAACCAATGGAACAGGATTAACAGTGGACTTATATGCCCAGTATATTGCCCAATTCGGAACACCTGCTGTAGCCAGTGCTGGTGCCCCGGCAGCGGTGCCCACCTATGGAGCTGCGGAACTCTATTATTATGTAACCTATGCGGATCCGGCGGTTTTCTCCAATATGAGCATCGATGCAAATGGTGTTCTTACTTATGACATTATCGGACAACCATCGGATTACAACTCGCTGATCAATGTGGTCTTTGTAGTCAAATAATAGGAATCCCTCAGGGCAGATTTTTGAAAAAAACGTATCGACATATCGTATTTCTGGCAGGATTCACCCTCTTGCTTCTCAGCGGATTTCAGGCAAGAGCCCAGTTTCTGCTGCAAGCACCGAATTCAGGAGATGAATCCAATTATCGTTGGTACGAGGCTTCTGATCCTGCCACGGTTCTCGGTACTGATTTTTTCTATGAAGCCACACAGATGGGAGTTTATTATGCCACCTATGATGGAACCCTGTGTGGCTCAAATGCAACCGGATATTTCATCCTGACTGATTGCAATAGCCCCGATAATCAGGTAACGCTGGATATTTCCAACAATGTGAATGGGGCAGCCACGGTATCCTGGAATCCTGCAGTTAGCGGGGATCAATTAAGGCCCGTGGTCACAGCCACCCAGACCGTAGCAACCTATACAGCCAGTATTACCAAAGTAGGCAACACCATGGATCTTCCCGCTTTTACTGTAGTCTGTATGCAACAGGCAGCGGAACTATTTGATGATCTGGTTACCCTGGACGAGGATACCTCCATCGCGGTGCCAATCTATGACAATGATGGCTACCTGCCTCAGGATGGTTCACTGTCAGCAACCGATCCGGCAAATGGGACGGTTTCCATAGACGACAACGGTACCCCAAATGATCCAACGGATGATATCCTAACCTACACTCCCGACCCTGATTTCAACGGGTCGGACAGTTTTGACTATACCGTGTGCAATATCTCCGGGGACTGCAGTACGGCAAACGTTAGCGTGGAAGTATTGCCCATCGTGGACGCCATTGATGATGCGGTGGCAACGTTACAAACCGAACCCCTGACCATTGATATCCTGGCAAATGACAATGATGTACCAACGGATGGGTCCCTTACGGTAACAGATCCCTCCAATGGTTCCATTTCCATCAATGACAATGGCACCCCCAATGATCCCTCGGATGACCTGGTAGAATACGTGCCTGCTCCTGGTTTTACCGGCAGTGATAGCTTTACATACACGCTCTGCGATACACTCGGGAACTGCAGCACGGCCAATGTGGACGTTGTTGTGAATCCTCCCGGGGTAGATATCGACAGCGATGACGATGGCATCGTAGATAGTTTTGAAGACCTCGACCTTGACGGGGACGGGGATCCATCAACCAGCCCCATGGATACTGATTCAGATGGAATCCCGGATTACCTGGATATTGATTCGGATAATGACGGGATCCCGGACAATGTTGAGGCACAGTCCACTGCAGGGTATATCCCCCCATCAGGGGAAGACCTGAACGGCAATGGCCTGGACGATGCCTATGAGAACGGAGGATCCGTTGGAATAATCCCTCAGGATACCGATGGGGATGGTTTGCCGGATTATGTAGATCCCGACAGCGATGATGACGGGGTTGTAGATGCCATAGAAGCCCATGACTGGGATCAGGATGGAATTCCCGATTTAGTTCTTATAGGTTCGGACAAGGATAATGACGGACTTGATGACGGGTACGAAGGTCAGACCACTATAGATGCGGATGTCAATGATGAGATAGACGATCCAACAAGTGACCTTCCGGATACGGATTCAGATGGCGAGGCCGACTACAGAGATCTCGATGATGACGGGGATGGAAGGCCAACAGCCCAGGAGGACTTGAATGGGGATGGCATTTTTACGAATGATGATTCTGACGGGGATGGGATTCCGGAGTATCTGGACCCCAATATAGGCGGCGATGATGTAGTTGTATACAATGCCGTAACCCCCAACGGTGATGGAGCCTATGACGTTCTTACCATTGCAGGTCTGGAAAATTATCCAAACAACAGCCTCCGTATCTACAATCGCTGGGGAGTCCTTGTATTCAGTACACGGGCATACAATACTCAGAGCAATGTGTTTGACGGAACCTCCCAGGGTAGGGTTACCGTTGGGGGGAACAATAAACTACCGGCGGGAACCTATTTCTATATCCTTGAATTTGAGGTACAGGATGGAACCATGTTACAACGAACCGGATACATCTACTTAAACAGATAACACCATGCAGGAGAATCCGAACAGAATCCAACACCTGATTCGCAGTCTTATCTGCATGGGGATGCTGTGTACAGGTCTGCATACCGGGCTAAAGGCACAGCAGGATGCCCAGTATACTCAGTATATGTATAACACGGTAAGTATAAATCCGGGATATGCCGGATCCCGTGGCCATCTGAGTATTGCCGGGTTGCACAGATCCCAATGGGTGGGTCTGGACGGGGCTCCGAAGACACAGACTCTGAACCTGCACAGTCCTATAGGATACCGCGGGGTAGGTCTTGGAATTTCAATTGTCAACGACCAGATTGGCCCAACCTCTGAGACCTATTTCGATGCCGATTTTTCTTATACTATTCAACTGGCTGCAGAAGCGCGATTGAGTTTTGGTTTAAAGGGAAGTGTGCATTTGCTGGATATCCGTTTTTCGGAACTAACCCTGGATCCGAACAATCCGGACGCCACCCTCCAACAGGACATCCAAAACCAACTTTCCCCAAATGTAGGGGCCGGGGTCTACTATCATACGGAAAAATTTTATGCAGGCTTGTCCGTTCCGCGCTTCCTGGAGACCACGCATTTTGATGAATCGGCACTTTCCACTGCTAAAGAAAAGATGAACTTTTATTTCATAACGGGCTACGTTTGGGAGTTCCATCCGCTTTGGAAATTCAAACCCACACTCCTGAGCAAAATGACCCTGGGGGCTCCACTTCAGGTAGATGTATCAGCCAATTTTATGTATAACGATAAATTCATCATGGGTGCAGCATATCGCTGGGATGCAGCCCTCAGTGCCATGGTGGGCTTTAATATCTCCCCTTCGTTCCTTATCGGCATGGCCTACGACCGGGAGATCACCGAACTGGGGGGTGCGGCTTTTAACGATGGCTCCTTCGAAGTGATCCTCAGGTACGATTTCATACGCTCGAAAGGCAAAATCAAATCTCCGCGATTTTTCTGATTCCTAGGTCATTTAATTTTATGATAGCCTTAACCCATTTCTTGCACAAAGGCCGTATTTTTGGTCTGTTATGGAAGAAAAAGTAATTCTGGTATCCCCTCAGGACGAGGTGCTTGGAACCATGCCCAAGATGGAGGCACATGAAAAAGCCGTGCTGCATCGGGCATTTTCCGTTTTTATAATGAACGATCAGGGTGAGACCCTGCTACAGCAACGAGCTGCCGGAAAATACCATTCCCCCTTGCTTTGGACCAACACCTGTTGCAGCCACCAGCGTATTGGGGAAACCAATATTGAAGCGGGCAGGCGCCGGCTTCAGGAAGAAATGGGGTTTCAGACAGAATTACATGAACTTTTTTCTTTTATTTACAAAGCTCCTTTTGACAACGGCCTGACCGAACATGAACTGGACCATGTGCTTCTGGGCCATTATAAAGAGGAACCTCAGGTCAATCCGGATGAAGTCGCATCCTGGAAATGGATGGGCCTGGAAGACATCAAAACAGACTTGGAGCGGAATCCGGATTCATACACTGCCTGGTTTAAAATCATCTATAATCGGTTTTACGATTATATCCGTCAAAATGAAGGTTCGATCTAATGAAAGTACAAGTTAGCAGAAAGGCACACTTCAATGCCGCTCACCGGCTCTACCGTCCGGATTGGGATGCGGAAACGAACGATCGGGTATTTGGCAAATGCAGCAATCCGCATTTTCATGGACATAACTATGAACTTATTGTGAGTGTTACCGGGAGCATTGATCCGGGAACGGGCTTTGTGATTGATATGAAAGACCTGAAGGACCTTATCAGACAGGAGGTGGAGGATGCCTTTGATCATAAGAACCTCAATGAGGAAGTCCCTGAATTCAAGGAGCTAAACCCTACGGCTGAAAATATTGCGGTAGTGATCTGGAACAAGCTAAGGCCCCACCTGAAGGAGGATCAGGATCTGGAAGTGCGGTTGTATGAAACACCCCGCAACTTTGTAACTTATACAGGCAATTAAATGGGACTCCCACTTGGAAGCTCCATACCTGCATTTACATTGAAGGACCAGGAAGGCAACTGGTTCAGATCCCGCGATCATATTGGAAAGAAACCACTGGTGGTCTTTTTCTACCCTAAGGATTTTACCCCTGGTTGTACCGCTGAGGTTTGTGCCTTCCGCGACAGTTATGAGGATTTTACCGAAGCAGGGGTCCTTGTGGTTGGAATTAGTTCGGATTCTGAAAAATCACACCGTAAATTCGCTGAAAAGCACCGGCTGCCTTTTACCTTGCTCAGTGATCCCAGAAAAGAGGTCAGGCGCAAGTTTCGGGTAGAAAATCGCCTCTTGAAGCTGTTACCGGGCAGGGAAACCTTCGTGATCGGCAAGGATGGCACTGTGATTATGGCATTTGAGGGTATGCAGGCCTCCGGGCATGTGCGCAGTGCCCTGAAAGCCTTGAAAAAACTGTACAGGCGTCGGGGAGAGTTGGGAACTGTCCGGGGTTCCCGGGGACATATCCGTTGTGGCCCAGGGACCCTACCGGGGGAAACTGCTTACAGAATTGATAGAAGCCTTTCCAAAAGAACTTCTGGGACAAGAGGTGATCAGGCGCTTCGGTACTGAATTCCCGATCCTTATAAAATTTATCGATGCCCAAAAGGACCTCTCCATACAGTTGCACCCCGGAGATGAACTGGCCCGGAAGCGGCATAATTCCTTTGGCAAGACGGAAATGTGGTATATCATGGAAGCAGAGCCAGGAGCGGAACTAATCATCGGATTTAACAGGGACACAGGCAGGGAAGAATACCAGCAGGCTCTGGAAGCCGGCAGGCTCACCGAACTGTTGAATTATGAACCCGTAAAAGAGGGGGATACCTTCTTTATCAACTGTGGCAAGATACATGCTATCGGGGGCGGTATTCTGCTGGCGGAAATCCAGCAAAGCTCTGATGTCACGTACCGCGTGTATGATTTTGACCGAAGGGATGCCGAGGGTAACCTGCGGAAATTGCATACGGAACTGGCCCTGGACGCCATAGACTTCAATAAACGTGAAGATTTCCGTGTAGGTTATCATAAAGACATGAACACGGAGAACCCTATGGTAAACAGTCCCTATTTCACCACTTCTTTCTGGGATTTGAATTCCCCACAGGTCCGGCGCTATGAAGATTTCGAATCTTTTAAGGCCTATGTCTGTGTGGGGGGAGCCGCCCAATTTACCCTGGGTGGACAGACCGTTTCCTGCGAAAGAGGAGAAACGGTGCTGATCCCGGCCGTTGCCAGGGAACTTTCTATTGTAACCACGGATTGCCAGTTACTTGAGGTCAAGATATAAGATTCTGTCCACAGTCTTGTCAGGAAGTTGTATTTTTGCCCCAAAACCAAATCCATGGCTAACATACGCGACCTGAAAAAAGATATCAATAATGTGCTGGGAGATATCATTGAGGCGGTCTATATAATGGAGAGCACTTTGCAAAAGGAGGGATCCAAAGAAGGGTCGGCTATCATTGATAAGGCCATCGCTACCTTTGACAATCTCATTGCCAGGGTTAACCAACGGAAAGTCGAAGACCGAAAGTCGCATCTGAAAGAGGTGAGAGCTTCCCTGGAAACCGAGGCGACTGAACTCGTCACCCGCCTGAATAAGATGGGGTGAATTAAGGCTTTTCAGCCAGTAATTCCCTGAGCTTCTTGCCGTATTTTGACTCCGCAATGTTCGGAGGCAGCGATTGGTAAACTGAATCCAGATACTTCGGATTTGCATCGGAAACCTCGGCCCACGCAATATAAGGGGCCAGGTGGGACTCCTTATTGGACAGGGCATAATTCAAGGCATAGAGGTAACTTCTTTTCAGAGAGTTGTTAAACGCATTCTGCAGTGAATCCTGAAGCGTAGAATCCGCAGGAAGTTCCATGGCGGCAAGTTCCTGGGACAGCTCCAGTTGTTGCAGGTTAAATCGCGACATATTTTCCCTGTATACCTCAAATTTTTCGTGTATTTCAGCTCCATCAATGCTGGCGTCTCCTTCAAAGTTGTTCCAGCGTGTATCTATCCGATAGCGCCCCGCTTCGCCAAAAAATGAAATCCGATCATCCAGTGTGTTGTTGTCTGCACTTTCCAGATAGAGGTAGTAAACGTCCGGTTCAGGTACCGCAGCCTGCAGGCTGAAATTGCCGTCTCCCCTTATTTCTATGGAATCCAGGCTTACCAGCGCAGTATCCCTGATGGTCTGCAGGTACAGGGTTCCTTTCTTCAGACCCTGAACATTGCCCTCCACTATCATTTGCAGTGCAGGATCCTCTCCGTTGCATGCTGCACCAAGCAGCAACAATCCCAGGAAGTACAGCTGTTTTTTCACAATGCGCGTATTTGCCGTCAAAGATGCAATATTTTTTCAAATTGAATCAACCCGGATTCAGAGCGCGGAAGCAACTTCCATTAGGTAGGCACAAAGAAGTGCACCCCCGGTTCCTACCACATATCCCAGTACGGCCAGCAGAACACCAACGGAACTAAGAGAAGCGTGAAATTCTGCCGCTACCACAGGGGCTGAAGCTGCACCCCCTACATTTGCCTGGCTCCCGACGGCCAGAAAAAAGAAG
>JARRLI010000108.1:0-9578 GCA_037387145.1 Robiginitalea sp.
GGATTCGCTCGATCAATTGCAGGCACGACTCAGAGCGCGGGTAATCAACATGGAAATTGCCAGCTTTCGTCTGGAGCATTCGCTCATAGGACAGATGGGGAAATCCATTGAACCCCTGGTTCAACCCCTGGGATATGACTGGAAAATAGGGATAGCAGTCCTCACCTCGTTTGCGGCCCGGGAGGTTTTTGTGGGTACGCTTGCCACTATCTACAGCGTTGGCAACGATGAGGAAGAAACCATAAAGAACCGGATGGCGGCAGAGGTTAGGGATGACGGAAAACCACTGTTCAACCTGGCCTCGGGGATTTCCCTTCTGCTTTTTTACGCCTTTGCCATGCAGTGCATGAGTACACTGGCCATCGTTAAGCGGGAAACCAACAGTTGGAAATGGCCGCTTCTGCAGCTCGTATTTATGACCGTTATTGCGTATCTTACTGCTCTGACTGCCTATCAAATCATCGCCTGATCATGTCGGACTGGCAACTTATTCTGGTTTATATCACCCTGGCCCTGGCCCTGGCATACCTGGTGCACAAATTCATATGGTCGCCTTCGGGGAATTCAAAGAAAAAAGGTGTTGGGGGGGATTGCGGGGATTCGGATTGCGGATGCCACTGATCAGAAAAACCCTGCCACAAAAGAATAGGCCAGAAGGGCCCACCCGGTCAAAAGCAGCAGTCCACCCAGGGGGGTCACCGGCCCCAAAAAACGCCACTTTCTACCGTAGACTTCACTGAGAACAAGCCCGTAAATACTGAAGGAAAAAAGCAGGGTGCCTATCAGAAATGCTCTGACTATATATGTTTCCAGATTCGACGTAAACGGAAGGTTGTAACTAAGCATAATAAGCACTAAAGCGTGAAAAAACTGATAGCGAACACCCGTTTCAAAAGATGCTGCCTGTGTGGCTGACATTTTATTCTTCAGGTAATGTGCCCCGAAGGCCCCTAACAGAACTCCGAGAAAACCCAACACGGCCCCGCTTACCTGGGCTAGAAGTATTTGTTCCATGAATAGTGTTAATATCCTACAGTACCTGTAAATATACTTTATCCCTCACTTGTCATCCCCCAAATTAATGAATATCTTTCCCTAAAATCTAATTCAAATGAAAAAGCTTTTAATCCTTTTAATGGTGGGTGCTTTGTTTATTTCTTGCGGAAGCTCAAAACAGTCCACCCCACAGGCAGGAGGGGAACTGGAGGACGTATTAGATAATAAAAATGCATCCGTCCTTCCCCTGGTAACACGCATCCAGAAACTTCCGGGAGTAACCCTCCGGGGCGGGGTACCCGTCTTTATAAAGAACGCCAATAACACAACAGGTCGTCCACCCCTCCCTCTCTATGTAGTGGATGGTCTGGTCGTCGGAAATTCTTTCCGGGCCGTGGAAAATATTGTACAGGCCGTTGATGTAGAGGAGATCAAAGCACTCAGCGGTTCTGAGGCCTCCTATTACGGTTCCCGGGGAGCCAATGGGGTGATTGAGATTACCACCAAGAAAGGAAATTAACCTTTAATTACTTCACCTTTAGAACGGTTCTCGAAAGACGTTGCCATTCCCGGCCTTGGCAGGAAATGATTTGCAGATTTCGTGAGCCTGCCAGCTTCAAACATTATTTTCATGAGAACTTATCCCTTAATTTTTTTGCTTCTGATCAGTTTTGCCATGACTGCCCAGGGCACCCGGTTACTGCGTCAACCGACGGTTTCGGATTCCGAGATTGTTTTTGTTTATGCCAATGATCTCTGGAAATCTGCCCTAGCTGGAGGGAATGCTATTCGGCTGACCTCCAATGAAGGACAGGAATCCTTCCCCCACTTTTCTCCGGATGGCACTAAGGTGGCATTTACCGCTCAATATGATGGCAACACGGATGTCTATATCATTCCCGCTGGCGGAGGAGAGCCGGAAAGGCTTACGTGGCATCCAGGGGCCGATATCGTGCAGGGCTGGACCCCCGATGGAAAGGTGCTGTTCCGATCCCAACGGGAAGGTCGCCCAACCCAGCTGAACCGACTTTACACCATCGGAATGGAGGGCGGACTGCCGGAAGCCCTTACAATTCCCAGGGCGGCTTACGGGGAAATATCCCCGGACGGAAGGCATATCGCCTACACCCCCATTACTTCCTGGGATCCTGAATGGCGGAATTACCGGGGTGGACAGGCCATGCCTGTCTGGATCGTCGACCTGCAAACCCTCGAGTTGCAGCGGACCCCACAGGCAGATTCGGAAAGACACCTGGACCCGGTCTGGTACCAGGGTCTTGTTTATTATATCTCAGAGCGGGATTACGCCGCCAATAGCTGGTCTTATGATCCTGAGACGCAAACAGAAGTACAAATGACCTTTCACAAGCAGTTCGATGTTAAGAGCCTGGATGCCGGTCCTTCGGGGATTATATACGAACAGGGAGGGTACCTGCACCTGCTCCGGCCAGATTCGGGAACGGGCTTGCAGGTAGCCATTAATGTGGAAGGAGATATGAATTTCGCACGTTCCAGGTGGCAAGAGGTCTCTGCAAACGATTTGCAGAATGCACAACTCAGCCCCAATGGGAAACGTGCGCTTTTCGAGTACCGGGGAGAGATTTTCAGTGTTCCCGTGGATAAGGGAAGCTGGAGAAACCTCAGCAAATCTCCCGGGGTTGCCGACCGCTATCCGGTATGGTCTCCAAAAGGAGAAAAAATTGCATGGTTCCAGGATTCCAGCGGGGAATATGAACTGGTAGTGGCAGACCAGAAAGGAACCGTCAGCAAACATTATTCACTACCTGATCCAAGCTTTTATTTCCGCCCGGCATGGTCACCCAATGAGCGCTACATGGCCTACACGGATACGGATTACAATATCTGGGTCACAGCCCTGGCTGATGGAAAAACCATTAAGATTGCCTCCGACAGGTATGCGCATCCGGATCGCAGAATGAATCCAGTATGGTCTCCGGACAGCAAATGGATTGCCTACAGCCGCCAGCTCGACAGCCATTTCAAAGCTGTTTTTGCCTACCATGTGCCCAGTGGAGAGACTGTACAACTTACAGATGGCATGGCAGACGCTATAAGTCCTTCATGGGATGCCTCAGGGAAATACCTGTATTTCCTTGCCAGTACGGACTATGCCCTGCAATCCGGATGGCTTGACATGAGTTCACTGAACATTCCCTTCTCAAGAAGCCTCTATGCCATTGTGCTTTCTGAAGATGGTGCCGCTCCCAATCTTCCCAGGAGTGACGAAGAAGGGCCGCAGCCCAATGAGAAGGAAGTAGTCGAAGGAAAAGACCACAAGAAGAACAACCGGATCGTGGCACTGCCACTTCCCGCACGTAATTACACAGCACTCAGTGCGGGTCCGGAAAAGACCCTGTTCCTCACTGAAAACATCCCAAACCAGTCCGGGCTCACCCTGCATAAGTACGAAGTGGAGGAGCTGAAGGCTGAGCTGTATGCAAAAGAAATCCGGAATTTTGCTGTTTCAGGTTCGAGGGATCAGCTTTTGGTACGTCAGAATTCTACCTGGAAGGTTGGTAAGACAACGGCCAAGGGCCTCTCAGATGCTGAAACCCTGAAGATCCAAATGCAGCTAAAAGTGGTCCCTATGGAAGAATACCATCAGATCTTCCGGGAAGGATGGCGTTTTATGCGGGATTTCCTGTATGTGGATAATGTGCATGGCGCACCCTGGGATGCTGTTTACCAGTGGTATTCCCCCTGGGTGGATCATGTGCGTCACCGTACCGATCTGAATTACATCGTTGATATTCTGAGTGGGGAGGTCGCTATCGGTCATTCCTACGTATCCGGAGGGGACCGGCCCGATCTGGACCGCGTCCCGGTGGGATTGTTGGGGTGTGATTTCAAAGTGGACAGAGGCAGGTACCAATTCTCCCATATCTATACAGGTGAACAGTGGAACCCTGAATTATATGCTCCTCTTTCAGTGCCTGGGCTGGGGATTGACGAAGGAGACTACCTGATCGCTGTTGACGGGAAGAATCTGGAGGCCGGAATGAATCCCTATGCACTTCTCGAAAATACGGCTGAGCGGGAAATCTATCTGACGGTAAGCAACTCTCCGGAGGGAGACACCACACGGGAGGTGGTGGTGAAACCCGTCCGCAGTGAATATGGCCTTAGAACCTTTCACTGGATGGAGGAAAACCGTCGAAAAGTGGACAGCCTATCCGGTGGAAAACTCGCTTATGTATATGTCCCCAATACTTCTTCCCAGGGATTTGAGAGTTTCAACCGCTACTACTTTGCCCAGCAGGACAAAAAAGGAGTCATCGTAGATGAACGAAACAATGGCGGTGGTTTTGCTGCAGATTACATGATTGATATAATGGACCGGGAACTTTTTGGATATTTCAACAGCAAAACAGAAAGCAATCGCCCATGGACGACCCCAATGGCAGGAATATGGGGGCCCAAAGTGATGCTTATCAACGAGCGATCCGGTTCAGGCGGTGACCTGCTTCCCTATATGTTTCGGGCCAAAAATCTGGGGCCGCTGGTCGGGACGCGTACCTGGGGAGGTCTTGTAGGCACATGGGATACTCCTCCTTTTATTGATGGTGGTCGCATGGTAGCCCCAAGGGGAGGTTTCTTCGACCTGAAGGGTGCCTGGGCTGTTGAAGGAGGACTAGCTCCGGATATTGAAGTAATTCAGGAACCCTCCAGGATGACTCAGGGACAGGACCCACAGCTGGAACGTGCCATTGAAGAGGCCCTGCGACTTCTGAGGGAGAAAGAATTCAAGCTTCCCGAAGAACCACCGGCACCCAACCGGTGGAAGCGCCCTGAGGGATTTACCATTGATAAGAATGAGAAGAACTAGTCCTCCAGGGGGATCTGTATGACCTTGTTCTCACTGAGTGAAATGATGCATTCCCTGAATTTGGGAGGGCCAAACGTTTTCAATCGGGCCACTGAGAATCCAATGGGTTCTTTGGGTATCCCCATCCAATTTGTGTCCAGCTCATCATTTCCGTTTTCATCGTGAAAGATCGCCAGGGCGTATTCCCCTTTCGGAAGATCTTCAAAGATCAACCGGGTCGTGCCAACAACAGCAGGTGAACTTGTATTTTTAAAAACCTGTTCTGTTTTCAGGAAACTGGATTCCTCCCGGTACACGGCTACCTGAATGGACCCTTTTGAGGAAGTTACACCAAGTACTTCAATCTCCAGCCTTACCTGGGAAGCCAGGGCTATGGGGCATAGCAATACAAAATAAACTAACCGTCTCAACATAATCTCAGTTCTACTACATTAGGTTAACCTGACCGGGGTAAAGATAACTGTATTTGAGCCTTGCCAAAAATTCAAGGCTCATTATCCCCAGAAGAAGATTTATCACGCAATTTTTCAGAGAGGAATTCATACATGGAATGGGTTTCCAGGGAGTCTGCAAAGTTCAGGAAGATCGTCAGTGAATCACGATAACGGATCTTTATCTTGTGCTGCCTTAGGTCATCCACCAATACGTACACCTCCTGTTCCGGAAGCAGCGAATCGACAAATACCCCTTTCTCCCGTGCCCAGAATGAGAATCCGTGTAAGCGCTCCATTACCGGTACTTTTTCCTTCCAGGCCACACCATCCAGTTCGCGGTAGGGAAGATCCAGGAAATACAACCCTGTGAGAAGCTGCATGCGGTCTTCCTGCAGCCGGGTCCAGTTCCTGGAATGCGAGGCAAAAACCAGCAGGCAGATAATAACCGTGAGGACAATCAACAGGTTCAACATCCAGTGGCGTTTACCTGCACCCATTACTTATCAGTTTCGTTGTGGTATTTATCGAGCCAGGCCAGGGTGTGGGCCACCTTGCTTATCAGGTTGCTGGGCCGGTTGGCAATCCCATGGCTGGCTTCGGGAATCTCTACCAACACGGTCTCCACCTTACGGAGCTTCAGGGCGTGATAGAGCTGCTTGGCCTCACTGGGAGGCGTCCGCAAATCATTCATCCCCACCAAGACCATGGTTGGGGTTTTCACATTCCCTACCAGGGAAAGAGGTGAAAAGCTCCAGTACCCTTCAAAATTCTCCCAGGGCTGACCGGGGTACCGGCTGTTGGCATATCCGAAATAATTATCCGCTACGAGGGTTTTGCTGATCCAGTTCACCACGGGCTTGGCAACCACAGCCGCCTCAAATCGATCGTTCTTTCCTATGATCCAGGCAGTCATAATACCCCCGGCACTACCCCCGGTCACATATAGCTGGTCCTCATGGGCAATGCCCTTCGCTATGCAGGCATCTACCCCGTCCATAACATCCTGATAATCATCTCCAGGATAATTGTTATAAAGCAGGTTTGCAAATTCCTCACCATAACTCGTACTACCCCTGGGGTTCGGATAAAATACGATGTAGCCCGCAGCGGCATACAGTTGTATTTCAGCTGTGAACCGGTCTCCGTAATTGGATATAGGTCCCCCGTGATTTTCAACCAGGAAGGGGTGTTTTTTGGCCGGGTTATAATCCGGGGGGTATACGATCCAACCCTGGACATCTCTCCCATCTACGCTGGAGGTGTACCAGATCTCCTCTACCTTTCCCAGGTTGCGCTTTTCCAACAGTCCCTTGTTCAGACGGGTAATGCGCCGTGCATCTTTGTCTCCCTGCTTTACCACCGCAAGGTCTGCGGGAAACTCAGGCCGGGTAAAAGTATAGGCCAGGGTGCCATCTGTGCTTACGCTGAAAGATCCCCCTCCATATGGCCGGCCTATGGAAGTGCCTCCCAGGTTATCTGCCAGTTTATTCACATTGCCTTTGAGGGAAACGTAGCCGATCTTTGAGTTGCCCTTGTCGTCGTAGGTGAAATAAAGTCCGCGGCTTTTGGAATCCCATTTTAGCCCGCTAACGCTGCGGTCCAGGGAAGCCGTCAATACCTGTTTCCCGGACCCGTCGGCCTTCATAAGCCGGAGTTCCGATACCTGGTGTGCCTGTACCCGGTCGGTAAATCCCCGGTAGGCGATATAGTTGCCATCCGGAGATGCAACAGGTCCGTTATCCGGCCCCTGACTATCCGTAAGCGCTTCAATACGGCCGCTGGCCACCTCGAGTGAATACACCTCACTGTTGCGGAAATCGTATTCCCAGTCTTCCGTCCTGTTGGAGGTAAGGTAGATCATAGCCCCGTCCGGCGACCACGACAAAGGGCCACGATGATTCCAATCTCCACTACTGATCCGACGTGCCGCTCCTCCCTCTGCCGGAATAGTAAATACATGACTGAACCCCGGGGGGATATAGCCTCTGCCATCTGCTTCATGGTAAAGGCGGTCCGTGATTCGGGGGGCTCCCGCCCACTTGGCATTCTTCGGTTTTTCAGGGAGCTTGGCAATGACCGGCGCTTTGGCCGGAACATTCATGGTGAAGGCCAGCTGCTGCCCGTCAGGAGACCAGCTAAGCGAAGAAGGGCTGGAGGATAGTTGTGTAAGCCGGGCATACCTGCCGCTTCCCTGCCAGTATACATAGATTTCAGCTCCTTCTTCTGTGCTGCTCACAAAAGCTAATCTGTCACCGGAAGGGGACCACCTCGGGCTGTACTCGGCAACCTCCCGGGAAGTCAATTTTTGATGTTCTGTGCCATCAGTACGGATCATCCATAAATTTCCTTTTGAGCGATCCTTTAGTATATCAAAGCCCATCCGGCGATAGACAATCCAGTCTCCCTGTGGCCGGATCTGAGGGTCCGAAGCATATTGCAGGTCAAAAACATCCAGCATCTCAAAAGGTTTGTCTTGTGCAAGAGAGCCAGGGCTGTTGCTCATAAAGGCAATTGCGCTCAGTAAAACGATCAGTAATCTCATGGAAAAGTCTTTTGATTTCAAACTGAAAGATACACAATCCTGCCATGGTCGCGACACTAACAACACTGCCAGGCTGAGCAAGGGTCTGTACTTGGGACTTTGAGCACTAAGGATCACGCCAAATTTGCAATCCTCCGGGCATTCAGACCTGTGACAGGAATGGCAGTTTCGCGGCACTTTGAAGGATCCTAGAAATTTAACTCCCTTAAAATCAAGGAGTCATTCACTTTGCTTATCTTTAAAAAACGCCTTGTTCAAGGCCTTCCAAATATTCTTTAAAAACAATCTTATGAAAAAATTAACGACACTCCTCTTGATTTGCACCTGCATGCTGGGATTCTCCCAGGAGGACCTCACGCAAAAAAGCATCACTGGCATGCTGGAAATGGTCCAGGGTCAGATCGTTGCGCTGACAGAGGCCTTTGATGAAGAACAACTGGCCTGGCGACCTGCAGAAGGGATTCGCTCTACTGGGGAAACCGTCATGCATGTAGCGGCCGCCAATTACTACCTGGCCATGAAACTTGGCTATCCCCCGCCCGAGGGCATTGACATTATGAAAATGGAGACCATCACGGAAAAAGATGCCATTCTCAAGGCTTTCAATACCTCGGCTGCCTTTGTAAAAGAAAAAATAATGGAAGTGGATCCGGCTACCCTTGGGGAAGAGGTGGATCTGGGCTTTTCCAAGATGACCCGCCTCTCGGCCCTGCTGGTTGTTTTGGAACATAGTGGAGAGCACAAAGGGCAGCTCATTGCCTATGCCCGTTCCAATGGTGTTGCTCCCCCCTGGAGTCAGCCCTCTGAAGAATAACCATTCACCGGCCTGAAACTCAGGCCGGTTTTTTTATCCCAATCCAACATCGAGCGCCATCATGATGATGAAGCCCCCGATGAATCCCATGGTGGCGATATCGGTGTACTTATCCTGCTGTGTTTCTGGAACCACTTCTTCTATCACTACAAAGATCATGGCACCAGCCGCAAAGGACAAAGCATAAGGGAGAATAGGCTGAAAAGTAAGAACGGCCCAGGCTCCCAGGACTCCTGCCAGGGGTTCTACAATGGCCGAGGCCTGCCCGTACATCCAGCTTTTCCTGCGGCTTAATCCGTAACGCCGGAGCGGCATGGCCACTGCAAAGCCTTCCGGAAAGTTCTGAAGCCCGATCCCCAGGGCAAGTGCAACTGCCGCTCCCACGGATGCTCCTTCAAAACCAGCAGCAACTCCTCCAAACAGAACTCCAACCGCAAGTCCTTCCGGGATATTATGAAGGGTGATCGCAAGGGTTAGAAGCGTGGTACGCCTCCAGGGGGTCTTTATACCTTCTTTTTCCGATTCCTTAAAATTGATGTGCAGGTGAGGCAACACCTTATCCAGTGCGAATATAAAAAGAGCCCCGAGCAGGAATCCAACCGCTGCCGGGATCACCTTTACAAACCCCTCCCCAGGGCTCATTTCGATGCCGGGGGCAAGCAGGCTCCAGAAACTGGCAGCAACCATTACGCCCCCTGTAAACCCAAGCATGCCATCAAGGACGGCACGGTTCATCGTCTTAAAAAAGAAAACAAGTCCCGCGCCGGCAGATGTCACTGCCCATGTAAAAAGAGTAGCGTAAAGGGCTGCCTGGACAGGATTGATGGTTTCCAGGTAATTGATTACCTCTTGCATGGCTTATACGGTATTTGGTTTGATGTATAGATTGGTGGCTATCTGATGTGATATCTGCAAACGACGTTTCCCGATCTGGATCTCCATGGA
>JARRLI010000109.1:0-1018 GCA_037387145.1 Robiginitalea sp.
TGTCAGTACCGACCCGGACGCCTCCATAACCTGTGGACTGGCAAAATTTTCCGAGGCAATCAGTTCTATCCCATTGAGCTGACGCTGTTTTTCAGCTTCGATCAGGTCAAATATTTCGAGGTCTCTTTCCATGCTTATAAGCGATTTTGGTAACCGGTCAAAAGTACAAATTGAAGTGGGTTAAACCAGATAAAATAATATCTTTGATCAGGAACTTATTAAACGTCAATTAACAATCTTCCATGTCTATAAAAGCGAATGATCCGGGTCGAGTTTCCTGGCTGCCCGTACCTCCAAATTCAGACTTTCCCATCCAAAACATCCCTTTCGGCGTATTTCTGACCCGTGATGACATTATCACTATCGGAACCAGGATCGGGAACACTGCCATTGACCTGGGGGCACTTCATCAGATGGGCTATTTCAGCGAAATCCCACTTACGGAGGATATCTTCCTGCAAGACACATTGAACGATTTTATTTCAGACGGAAAGAAGACCTGGCGGGCCGTCCGAAACCGCATTGCGGATATCTTCGATCGGGAAAATAAAGAATTGCAATACAATGAGTCTCATAAGCAGATCATCCTCTTCGATCTGGACGAAATTGAAATGCAGCTCCCGGTACAGATAGGAGATTACACGGACTTTTATTCCAGCAGGGAACACGCCACCAACGTGGGAAAAATGTTCCGCGATCCTGAAAATGCACTGTTGCCTAACTGGCTGCACATCCCGGTAGGGTACCATGGAAGGAGCTCCACCATCGTGCCGAGCGGCACGCCGGTCCGGAGGCCTTTGGGCCAAACCCTTGCCAAAGGATCGACCGAACCCCAGTTCGGTCCTTCAGCCCGTGTGGATTTTGAGCTGGAAATGGCCTTTATCACCACAGATGCCAATAAAATGGGTGAGCCCATCCCAATTGCAGAAGCCGAGGATTATATTTTCGGCCTTGTTCTTTTCAATGACTGGAGTGCCCGGGATATTCAAAAATGGGAGTATGTACCCCTTGGGCCCTT
>JARRLI010000109.1:1091-6081 GCA_037387145.1 Robiginitalea sp.
TGGAGCCTTTCAGGGTCCCAAGCCCCCGGCAGGAACCAACTCCCCTGCCCTACCTCATACAGGGAAAGGATGGCAGTTTTGACATTCACCTGGAAGTGGACCTGATCCCCGAGGATGGCAGCCTAAACACTATATGCCGGTCAAACTTCAAAAACATGTACTGGACCATGGCCCAACAACTCGCCCATCACACGGTGAACGGCTGCAAGGTCAACAGCGGCGACATGATGGGAAGCGGGACGATCTCAGGGGCCACTGAAGATTCCTTTGGTTCCATGCTCGAGCTTGCCTGGATGGGCACTAAACCGATCCCCCTTTCCAACGGGCAGGCACGAACCTTCATACAGGACCATGATATGGTGGTACTCAGGGGATATTGCCAGAAAGATGGCCTGCGAATCGGTTTTGGTGAAGTTCGGAGTCAATTGCTGCCGGCCATTTCATCTGAAACGTTTAAAGACTAGGCTTTTACTGGTTTAAACGGGATTATACTAACTTTAGTCGATTTTCGTTCTTGTTCTGACTGGTTTTGGCATGCCAATTGAAATCAACATGTCAAATCAATAAACAGAACGATCATGAGACAACGCTACTTTACCTTACTTTTATTGGTGGTACTTACCGCCTGTGGAGGAGTCAAAAAGACTCAGGAGGCCCTGAATACGGGTAATTATATGCAGGCCATCAACAGGTCTGTAAGGGAACTTGCCGAAAACAAGACCCGAAAGAACAAACAATCCTATGTGGTGTTGCTGGAGGAAGCCTATGGGAAGTTCATGGAATATGAGCTCAGCGAAATCGACTTCCTACAACAGGATGGTAACCCGGCGCATTTGGAAAGCATTTTCAAGAAATACACACAAATGCGTGACGTCCAGAACCGCATTCGTCCGTTGCTCCCTTTGCCTATTTATGAACAGGACCGAAATGCCCGGTTTGAATTCAAGAATTTTGACCAGGAGCTTATCGCCGTAAAGGATGACCTCTCTACCTACCTCTATAATAATGCCACTCAAATATTGAGTCAGGCTACCCAAAAGTGGGAATTCAGGAAGGCATATGAAGATTTTCAGTATCTCAATGAGATCAACCCGGGATATGCGGATACCAAGCAACAGATGGAACGGGCCTATCAGAACGGTCTGGACTATGTAAAAGTCCGGATGATTAACGACACCCAACAGATTATCCCGGAACGATTGGAGTCCGATCTGCTGAACTTCAATACCTATGGACTGAATGACCTTTGGACGGAGTACCACACCACTACACTGGAGGGGGTAGACTATGATTATGAAATGCAGCTGGCCTTCCGTGATATAGTAATTTCTCCTGAACAAGTCTCCGAGCGTCAAATAATCAAAGAACGTCAAATCAAAGACGGGACTGAATATTTATTTGATGACGAAGGCAATGTGGTCCGCGACAGCCTTGGGAATCGGATTGAAATAGACCGTCTGCGCACCGTGCGCTGTAATTATTATGAATTCACACAACAGAAGATGGCTCAGGTAGTAGGCAACGTGAATTTCGTAGACCTGCAAACCAGACAGTCACTGAATTCATACCCCCTCTCAAGTGAATTTGTATTCCAGCATGTCTATGCAAATTACGATGGGGACCAAAGGGCACTGGATAATGATTTGGTGGCGCGCCTGGACCTTGCTGCAGTCCCATTTCCCTCCGATGAGGAAATGGTTTATAATGCAGGGGAGGATCTGAAAGCACGGCTGAAGAATATCCTGACCCGGCAAAAATTCCAATAAACAGTACACCCCGGCTTAGTCCGGGGTTTTTATTAAATCTTCCGGACGTAATTCATCTATACCCGAATGGGAGGCATGGGCAACCACGCGATTATCTTTTATGATTATAACCTGAGGTGACTGGTGCCGCACCTGAAACTGCACGCTTATCGAATTGGAGAGGTCCCGGTACCTCAACAAATCAAGAAGATAGAAATCTGCAAGTTCCCGGGATGGATCCCACAATTGCTGAAACCTGCGAAGCATCATACTGCTAAACCCACAGGAGGTGGAATGCTTGTAGAGTACCAAGGGACGGTCATGCCCATCCTGTAGAACTGATTCCAATGATTCCGCCGTCTGCAGCGGCTTCCATGGAAAAGATTCCGGTGCGCCTTTGCCTTCCGTACCGGATGCCTTTAAAATCGATTTGATTTTCCTAATCAATTGTTGATTCCTTTCTAAGTTCTTGGCCAATACGACCCGCCAGGGGAATTCCTTCATTGCCTGGAAGCTGACTAATTGACCTGTTTATTTGTGTTTTTACTGTCATTATGTCTGTCTGTTCCGGTTGGTAAGATTCTTGACCTTCCCACAGTGAACAGCGATAGCACAACAAAATTACGAAAGATCATGAACATAAATAATTTCACTATAAAGTCACAGGAAGCCCTTCAGCAGGCACAAGAGTTTGCCCAGGAGTTGGGCCATCAGCAGGTGGAGAACGAGCACCTCTACAAGGCCATTTCTATGGTGGACGAGAATGTGCTGCCCTTTCTCCTGAAAAAACTCAATGTCAACAGCCAACTGGTCGGGCAAATCCTGGATAAGGAACTTCAGAGTTTCCCAAAGGTGTCCGGAGGAAATCTCATGTTTTCCAACGAAACAGGGAAAACGCTCAATGAAGCCAGTATACTGGCAAAAGACATGGGTGATGAATTTGTATCCGTGGAACACCTGTTATTGGCAATCTTCAAGTCAAAGAGCAAGATTGGACGGATCCTTAAGGATCAGGGAATAACTGAGAAGGATCTAAAAGCGGCCATTGTTTCGCTCCGAAAAGGTGGCAAAGTGACCTCCCAGGGTGCGGAGGACACCTACAATGCACTGGATAAATACGCCAGGAATCTGAACCAACTGGCAGACAGTGGAAAACTGGATCCTGTCATTGGCAGGGACGAAGAGATTCGCCGTATCCTGCAGATACTCTCAAGGCGTACCAAGAACAACCCCATGTTGGTTGGAGAACCAGGGACAGGAAAAACCGCCATCGCGGAAGGGCTGGCACACCGGATCATCCAGGGAGATGTTCCCGAAAACCTTAAGGACAAGGTTATATATTCCCTGGATATGGGAGCGCTCATAGCCGGGGCAAAGTACAAAGGCGAATTTGAGGAGCGCCTCAAATCAGTGATCAAGGAGGTTACTTCCTCAGATGGAAGTATCGTATTGTTTATCGATGAGATCCACACCCTGGTAGGTGCCGGGGGCGGCCAGGGGGCCATGGATGCCGCCAATATCCTGAAACCGGCACTGGCCAGGGGGGAACTCCGCGCAATCGGGGCAACTACCCTGGATGAATATCAGAAATACTTTGAGAAAGACAAGGCGCTTGAACGCCGGTTTCAGAAAATCATCGTAGATGAGCCGGATACGGAAAGTGCTATTTCCATCCTGAGGGGATTGAAGGAAAAATACGAAACCCACCACAAAGTGCGGATCAAGGATGAAGCAGTGATCGCAGCAGTGGAACTTTCCCAGCGGTATATCACCAACAGGTTCCTGCCAGACAAAGCAATCGACCTCATGGACGAGGCTGCCTCAAAGCTGCGGATGGAGATAAACTCAAAACCTGAGGACCTGGATGTGCTCGATAGGAAGATCATGCAACTCGAAATTGAAATCGAAGCGATCAAGCGCGAGAACGATCCGCCGAAACTCAAGGCCCTGAATGCGGACCTTGCCAATCTAAAAGAAGATCGCGCCTCTATCTTCGCCCAGTGGGAAGGAGAGAAAAGCGTGGTTGATGCCATACAGAGGACTAAACAGGATATTGAAGAATTCAAACTGGAAGCAGAACGGGCGGAACGCAACGGGGACTACGGAATGGTAGCGGAATTGCGTTACGGAAAGATCAAGGATGCCCAGACAAAGCTGGAAAACCTCCAGCAGGAACTGGCTGCACAACAGGAAACCGGAACGCTCATCAAAGAAGAAGTGACCTCAGAGGATATTGCGGAAGTCGTAGCCAAATGGACCGGGATCCCCGTAAATAAAATGCTGCAAAGTGAGCGGGAAAAGCTCCTTAGCCTGGAGTCTGTGCTCCACCGGCGTGTCGTAGGGCAGGATGAAGCCATCCAGGCCGTTTCGGATGCCATTCGGCGCAGCCGGGCAGGATTGCACGACCCCAAAAAGCCTATAGGCTCCTTCCTTTTCCTCGGGACAACAGGCGTGGGAAAGACAGAACTTGCCAAAACGCTCGCAGCATATCTCTTCGATGATGAAAATGCGATCACCCGTATCGATATGAGTGAATATCAGGAGCGTCATGCGGTAAGCCGCTTGGTAGGCGCACCTCCTGGCTATGTAGGGTATGATGAAGGAGGACAACTCACAGAGGCAGTCCGCCGTAAACCCTATTCGGTGGTGCTGCTGGACGAGATCGAAAAAGCCCACCCGGACATCTTCAACATTCTGTTACAGGTGCTGGACGAAGGAAGGCTGACCGATAACAAGGGAAGGGTGGCTGATTTCAAGAACACCATTATTATCATGACGAGCAATATGGGAAGTCACATCATTCAGGAATTGTTTGAGAATGTCAAAGATCTCCATAGTGCCATGGAAGCGGCACGTGTAGAGGTGTTGGGGCTGCTGCGGAAAAATATCCGTCCGGAGTTCCTGAACCGCATCGACGATATCATCATGTTTACCCCGCTAAACCGGGAAGATATCAGGCAGGTTGTAATCCTGCAATTGGATCAATTAAAGAAAATGCTTGCCCAGCAGCACATTACCATCGATACGACCGAGGAGGTTGTCTCCTATTTGGCTGAAAAAGGATTTGATCCCCAATACGGCGCACGGCCCATAAAGCGGGTCATCCAGCGGGAGGTGCTAAATAGCCTCTCCAAGGAAATACTCGCAGGCCGCATAGTTCCGGACAGCGTTGTATTAATAGACTCTTTTGATGACGAGCTGGTTTTTCGAAACCAGCGCGAGTTGGTGGATTAATAGCAGGTCAG
>JARRLI010000110.1:0-13090 GCA_037387145.1 Robiginitalea sp.
TCATGATGAACATTGAGACTTATGGAAATACCACTTCAGCAACACTTCCGTTGTTGCTGCACGATTATGAAAAACAATTAAAAAAAGGAGATAACCTGGTATTTGCAGCCTTTGGAGGCGGCTTTACCTGGGGGGCAATCTATTTGAAATGGGCCTATGACTCCTAATTGAGAACAATTATCAAAACCTGAATCCATGGATATTAAAGAAATTCAAAGCCTCATCAAATTTGTCGCCAAGTCGGGTGCCAGCGAAGTGAAGCTTGAGACAGATGAGATCAAGATCACCATACGGACGGGTCCTTCGGGCGGTGGCACTTCTGAGACGACTTTTGTGCAACAATTTCCGGTAGCCACCCAGCAGGTTGCCCCTGCGGCTGCCCAGGCTCCACAAACAGCCCCTCCGGCAGAGAATGCCCCGGAAGCGGAGAGTGAAGATTCCAAGTACATAACCATAAAATCCCCGATCATCGGGACCTTCTATCGCAAACCTTCACCCGATAAGCCAGCTTTTGTAGAAGTGGGTAATACGATTGCCAAGGGAGATGTTCTCTGCGTGATCGAAGCCATGAAGCTCTTTAATGATATTGAATCTGAAGTAACCGGTAAGATCGTAAAGGTATTGGTAGAGGATTCTTCTCCTGTGGAATTCGACCAGCCATTGTTTCTGGTCGATCCTTCCTGACACCTGGTCGCCACACGAGCTAATGCTTAATTTAACTGCCAAGAAGAAGCGTCATGTTTAAAAAAATACTGATTGCCAATCGCGGGGAAATTGCGATGCGGATTATCCGGACCTGTAAGGAAATGGGCATCAAAACGGTTGCCGTGTACTCCAAGGCCGACGAGGAAAGCCTTCACGTGCGCTTTGCCGATGAAGCGGTATGTATCGGCCCTGCACCCAGTCCGGAGTCTTATCTGAAGATCCCTAACATAATTGCCGCCGCCGAGATTACCAATGCGGATGCCATACACCCTGGATATGGATTCCTGTCTGAAAATTCCAAGTTTTCCCGTATTTGTGCGGAGCACGACATCAAATTTATCGGGGCGACCGGGGACCAGATTGACAAGATGGGGGACAAGGCCTCTGCAAAAGCTACCATGAAGGAAGCCGGGGTGCCAACAATCCCGGGTTCTGATGGGATCCTGAAAGATTTGAAGGAAGCCAAACAAGTAGCAGCTAAAATGGGGTACCCTGTTATGATCAAGGCTACTGCCGGAGGTGGAGGAAAGGGGATGCGGGCTATCTTTAAAGAAGAAGAGCTGGAAAAGAGTTACGAAAGCGCTGTACAGGAGGCAGAAGCGGCCTTTGGAAACGGGGGGATGTATATGGAAAAGCTAATCGAAGAACCCCGCCATATTGAGATCCAGGTAATTGGAGACCAGTATGGGAAAGCCTGCCATCTCTCCGAACGGGATTGTTCCATCCAGCGCCGGCATCAGAAGCTTACAGAGGAAACTCCGTCACCATTTATGACTGACAAGCTTCGGGAGGAGATGGGGAAGGCAGCCATACGTGCAGCAGAGTACATAAAATACGAAGGGGCAGGGACTGTTGAATTCCTGGTGGACAAGCACCGGAATTTCTACTTCATGGAGATGAATACGCGCATACAGGTTGAGCACCCCATTACCGAACAGGTGATCGATTACGACCTGATACGGGAACAGATCCTGGTGGCGGGAGGCGTTCCTATATCTGGCAAGAACTATGTGCCTAAACTACACTCCATAGAATGCCGTATAAATGCGGAGGATCCGTATAATGATTTCCGGCCATCGCCGGGAAGGATCACTACCCTGCATACTCCAGGAGGGCATGGGGTTCGATTGGACACCCATGTATACAGCGGCTACGTTATTCCGCCAAATTACGACTCCATGATCGCCAAATTGATTACTACCGCACAGACACGCGAGGAGGCAATCAACAAGATGAGGCGTGCCCTGGATGAGTTCTTTATTGAAGGGGTCAAAACGACCATCCCCTTCCATCAGCAGCTGATGGATCATCCGGAATATCTTGCAGGGAATTACACGACCAAGTTCATGGAGGATTTCATCATGGAACCTCCTTCTGAGGATTCCTGAGAACACCGGGAGGTTAACTAAATACAAATTGGCAAAATGGAATTGAGCTACTGGGAGAAAGCAACCTGGCTTGGCGAGCTCGATTTTTGTATTGTGGGCAGCGGGATTACCGGGATTAGTTGTGCGCTGGAACTTCGCAACACCTATCCTGAGGCGCGGATCCTGGTAATTGAAAAAGGTGTTTTGCCTCAGGGTGCCAGCACAAAAAATGCCGGATTTGCTTGTTTCGGAAGTTTGACGGAAATCCTCTCCGACCTGAAAAACCACACTGAGGAGGAAGTAGCCCAACTGGTCTCAGACCGGTGGAGTGGCATTGGCCTGCTCCGCGAAAGGCTTGGAGACGCGGCGCTTGATTACAAGGGATGGGGTGGTTATGAGATCTTTCTCGAACACGAAGCTGTTCTTTTCGAGCAATGCCTGGATCGAATGCAGGAAATAAATACCCTCCTCAAGCCCGTTTTTGGACAGTCCTGTTTTCGGTTGGTAGAGAATTCCTTCGGGTTTGATAACGTACTGCCAAAACTCGTTCTAAATCCGCTGGAAGGACAAATCGATACGGGACGCATGATGAAGTCTCTGCTGGGAAAAGTACAACAGGGCCCCAATCCGGTAATACTCCTCAACGGGACATGCCTCGAAGGGTTTGACGATTTGGGGAACCGCGTGCATGTGCAAACGGAGCAGTTTGAGTTTTATGCCAGAAAACTCCTGTTGGCGACCAACGGATTTGCCGGATCACTTGGGGGGCAGGAAGTTTCTCCGGCCCGGGCTCAGGTAGTGGTAACCGAACCTATTCCGCAGCTGCCCGTCCGTGGCACCTTTCATTTGGAGGAAGGGTTTTATTATTTCAGAAATGTTGGGGACCGGATCCTCCTGGGCGGGGGCAGAAACCTGGACTTCAAAGGGGAAACCACTACGGATTTTGGACAAACAGCCGGGATACAACAAGCACTTGAAACCTTGCTGAAGGAGGTCCTACTGCCTGGAAGGCCCGTGGAGATTTCCCACCGGTGGAGCGGGATCATGGGGGTTGGTTCCCAGAAAAGGCCTATACTTAAAAGGCTTTCTGAAAATGTGGCGTGCGGAGTGCGCCTGGGAGGGATGGGCGTTGCCATTGGAAGTCATGTGGGGAAAGAGCTCGCCGCCCTGGCCAGTGACTGAGGGCACATTTTTCTAGTTCGAATTTTTAACGGATATTCAGCAGGACAAACCTCAAACTATTAAGCAAATGGAGATCTTACTCCTCCTGCTGGCAGTGGTCTTAATTATTTGGATGACCACACGCCTGAAAGTGCATCCTTTTCTGGTGCTCCTGATAATTTCCATGGGATATGGAGCCCTGGCGGGAATGCCGCTTGATCTTTTGGTAGCTGCCGTCAGCGAAGGATTTGGCAATACACTTGGCAAAATAGGATTGATTATTGTCCTGGGGATAATCATCGGGGCTTTTCTCGAACAAACCGGGGGAGCACGTGCTATTGCGGTCAAAGTACTCGGCTGGATTGGCACCAGGAGGATCCCGCTTGCTATGGGGGTACTCGGATATATCGTTTCCATTCCGGTATTTGCGGACAGCGGCTTTATGCTGCTGGACCCGCTCGGTAAGAGTTTGAGCCGCAAAGCCAAAACCTCCCTTGCAGGAACTGCCATTGCCCTTGGCCTGGGGCTGATGGTGTCCCATACACTGATTCCGCCAACCCCCGGTCCTATAGCTGCGGCCGGAATCCTGGATGCTGACCTGGGCCTGGTCATTTTGTTCGGGCTGCCGGTGAGCCTTCTGGCACTGGCAGTCTCGGTTTGGTTCGCCAGCCGGATTGCCTCCAGAACCGTGATCGATCCGGAGATTCCCACCGAACAGTCCGGTGTGGAGGATAGTGCAGGGGAAAGAAGGCTACCCCCGTTCCTGCTTGCTACATTACCCATCCTGGTCCCCATCCTGTTGATCGTGATGAAATCCGTTCTGCAGCAGTACAGGGATGGCATACCCCAGCACCTTTATAACCTGATCGGATTCCTGGGGGAACCCGTAATCGCACTTATAATCGGATTGGCATTCTGCCTGCTGCTTCCACCCAGGCTGGACAAACAGATGCTGTCATCCTCGGGATGGGTAGGAAAGGCGATCAGGGATGCAGCTTCTATACTCCTCATCACAGGGGCAGGCGGTATATTTGGGACCGTTTTGCAACGCTCTGGGATAGCAGATTCCCTCGGGACCCTCCTGGTGGAATACCAGCTCGGTATTTTCCTTCCTTTTTTGCTGGCAGCAGCCCTGAAGACCGCTCAGGGGTCTTCCACGGTTGCCCTGATAACTGCGGCTTCCATACTTTTGCCTATGATGCCCTCCCTGGGGATGCAAACCGAAACCCAAAAAGCACTGGCCGTTGTTGCTCTGGGAGCAGGGTCATCGGTGTTTTCTCATGCCAATGACAGTTTTTTCTGGGTGGTTACCCAGATGAGCGGCATGGATGTTCGCACCGGTTACCGCCTGTTTGGGGTGGGGACATTTTTGCTGGGCACTTCAGCGGCTGCAGGGGTCTTCATTTGCTGGGTTTTATTTGCCTGACGAGGAGGATTTCATATGGGCAGACGTTTGTTGATGGTATCCAGCGAAACGTTCAAATAAACCTTCTTCCCAGTCTCGAAAGGCTGTTCCGAATCGAAAACCACCCCTTTTCCTGAATCCATCACCCCAAAGATCCGGTAGTGGCTGCCCAGGTAATAGCAAATCTTTACAGTGACCTGCATGCCGGATTTGTGTGACACCTTTAGCTCATGGGAGTATACGATGATCCTGCGCGTTGTGGACGCATAGGACTTAAGCACTTCTATGGGGACAAGGTTGGCTTCACCCAAGAGGGAAGCTGTATACAGGTTCCTGGGTTTTTCGACCCGTTTGAGATAACCAAACAGGTTTCTGCGAAGCTGGTTTCTGCGGAAATGATCGATATGGCTGAAGGGTTCATCCAGCAACAACAGTTCCGGCTGAAGTGCCAGTACGCGGGCCAGGGCTACCCGTTGCTGCTGACCCCCGCTTAGGAATTGCACCTTTTTGTCCCTGCAGGACTCGAGTTCCATTACCTGCAGCAGTTCTTCTGTTCTGGATGCCAGGCCTTCGGGATCGGCAGCAGACAGGAACTTGCTTACATTCTCGCTCACGGAGGTATAGGGCATCAGGTCGAAATCCTGGGCGAGGTACTTTACAAAAGAACCTCCTGCCACCAGCTGGTAGGCAGGCCCCTTAATGGAGCGATCTTTCCACTGAATGCTTCCTTTATCAAAAGGGAGGGTGCCATAGATCAACTTGAGAAGCGTGCTTTTCCCACATCCGCTTTCTCCCATGACCGCCAGGAATTCGCCCCTGCCAACCTCAAAAGAAAGATCAATCAGGACAGGTTCCTGTTCATAACCGAATGAAAGCTCGTCGACCTTCAGCATAGCACATAAAAAAATCCGTTTCAAAAGAAACGGATTTAAGTTAACAGAATAAAATTTATTCTTTGAAATCTTTAAGGACGGCCTGGTTCGGCAGCTTTTCATATCCCATATTGTACAGGGTGAAACCAAAGATATCGGCAGTCTGTTCTATTCGTTTGCTTATTGGTGTTCCCCCTCCGTGCCCGGCTTTTGTTTCTACACGGATAAGAACCGGGTTATCGCCGGCATGTTTTTCCTGAAGGGTGGCTGCAAATTTAAAGCTATGAGCAGGCACCACCCGGTCATCATGGTCAGCCGTGGTAATCAGCGTAGCCGGATAGGCTTCTCCCTCCCGCACGTTATGCAAAGGGGAATACCCCAGGAGGTATTCGAACATCTCAGGACTTTCTTCCGAAGTCCCGTAGTCATAAGACCAGGCTGCTCCTATGGTAAAGGTGTGATAACGGAGCATGTCCAGTACCCCCACCGCTGGAATAGCTACCTTCATCAGCTCAGGGCGTTGCGTCATCACTGCGCCCACCAGGAGTCCTCCGTTAGAGCCTCCCCGAATCGCCAGATAATCAGAAGAAGTATATCCTTCGGCAATAAGGAATTCTGCAGCAGCGATAAAGTCGTCAAAGACATTCTGCTTTTTCATTTTTATCCCGGCATCATGCCATTCTTTTCCGTACTCTCCACCACCACGCAGGTTGGGGACCGCATAGACCCCACCCTGCTCCATCCAGATGGCATTAACCGTACTGAAACCAGGTGTGAGGCTGATATTGAATCCGCCATATCCATAGAGGATGGTCGGGTTTTTCCCGTTTCGTTCCAGGCCTTTTTTATGGGTGATGATCATGGGGATCTTTGTACCGTCTGCGGAGGTGTAGAATACCTGTTCGGAGATGTAATCAGCCGGATTAAAATCGATATCGGGTTTCCAGTAAAGTTCATATTCCCCGGACGCCACATCAAATTTGTAAGAAGAGCTCGGGGTATTGTAATTGGTAAAGCTGAAGTAGAGTTCTTTCTCTTCCTTTTTGCCCCTGAAGCCGCCTGAACTTCCAATTCCGGGCAGGTTTACTTCCCGGATCAGGTTTCCCTGATAGTCGTACTGCATTACCCTGGAGGTAGCATCCACCATGTATTCGGCAAAGAAATATCCCCCTCCGGTACTTGGGCTTAAAACATTCTCGGTTTCAGGGATAAAATCCTCCCAGTTTTCAGGTGCCGGATCCTGTGCATCTACAGTCACGATGCGTTGATTGGGGGCATCGAGATTAGTGACGATGTAAAGTTTGGAACCTGCATTTTCAATAACGTAGCTATCGCTTTCTTCGTGTTCCAGGATGGGGATTATAGCAGACGCCGGATCTTTCAGATCCTTCAAAAATAGTTTGTTCCCGGAGGTTGTGTTGGATGCTGAAATTACGAGGAAGCGCTCGTCTTCCGTAACCCCGGCGTAAATGCTTCGGTACTTTTCTTCCGGATCACCTCCGAAAATCAGCTGATCTTCCTCCTGAGAGGTTCCCAGTTTGTGGTAGTATACCTTGTGCTGGTCCGTTTTGGCAGAAAGCTCACTACCCTCAGGCTTGTCGTAACTGGAGTAGTAAAATCCTTCGTTCCCTTTCCAGGTAACCCCGCTAAACTTAACGTCAATAAGGGTGTCTTCAACAATTTCCTTCTTAACCGCATCCATAACGATGATCTTTCTCCAGTCGCTCCCGCCTTCTGAGATCAAATAGCCGGCAAGACTGCCATCTTTGGTAAAACTAATCCCGGCCAGAGAGGTAGTTCCGTCCTCAGAAAACTCATTGGGGTCCAGGAAAATCTCTGATTCCCCATCCCCCTTTTTTCTGTAGAGCACAGACTGGTTCTGAAGACCATCATTTTTATAGAAGTAGGTGTAGCCTCCCTCCTTAAACGGAGTGCTCAGCTTTTCATAATTCCAAAGCTTTTCCAGCCGATTTTTAAGATCTTCCCTGAAGGGGATATTTTCAAGGTAGGAAAAGGTAAGATCGTTTTCCCGTTTTACCCAGTCTTCGGTCTCGGGGCTGTTGTCATCTTCAAGCCAACGGTAGGGGTCCGGGACTTGTGAACCAAAGTAGGTGTCAACCGAATCTACTTTGGCAGTTTCAGGGTAATTCAGTGTCATAGTAGTTTCGTTTTTGGATTGACATGACAAGAGGGCAAGGCCTAAGATGGAAAAGTGCAGCAGATATTTCATAATGACAGTTTTAACAGAACATCAAAAATACCATAAAATACGGGCATGCCCAAAGAGAAGACATGCCGGCAATCGGATATTTTCCCTCCCCTAAGCCAGGTTGTTTTCCAGAAGGTATTCTGCGATCTGAATTGCATTGGTAGCTGCCCCTTTGCGGAGGTTGTCTGCAACGATCCATAGATTCAGGCTCTTAGGCTGGCTCTCATCCCTCCGGATACGGCCGACAAAGACCTCGTCTTTACGATGGGCGGACAAGGGCATGGGATAGCGATTTTCCTCCGGTACATCCTCCAGTATTACCCCGGGAGCTCCGGCCAGGATCGCACGGATCTCTTTCAGGTCAAAATCCCTGTGAAATTCCACATTTACGGACTCAGAATGCCCTCCGGAAGTTGGGATCCGAACCGCAGTGGCAGTCAGGGAAAACGTCCGGTCATCAAGGATTTTTTGTGGTTCTCTGGCGAGCTTCATCTCTTCCTTCGTATAGCCGTTTTCCTGAAAGATGTCGCAGTGTGGCAGAGCGTTGCGGTGAATCGGGTGTGGATAGGCCATCTCCCCTTCTATTCCCGCCATTTCATTTTCAAGTTGCCTTACCGCTTTTATTCCGGTGCCGGATACAGACTGGTAGGTTGAAACCACCACGCGCTTCATCTGATAAGCCCTGTGGAGCGGCGCCAGGACCAGCACAAGCTGAATGGTGGAACAATTAGGGTTTGCAATGATCTTGTCCTCGGGGCCCAGACCTGCTGAATTGATCTCCGGGACGATCAGTTTTTTGCCCGGGTCCATTCGCCAGGCAGAGGAATTGTCGATCACCGTGGTGCCGGCTTTTGCAAATTTAGGAGCCCATTCCAGGGAGGTATCTCCCCCGGCGGAAAACAAAGCGATGTCCGGCTTCTCCTGAACGGCTTCAGCCAGACCAATTACAGTATGTTCCTGGTTCCGGAAGCGTATATTCTTTCCAACGGATCGGGGGGAGGCCACCACCAGTAATTCGTCCAGGGGGAAGGCTCGCTCCTCAAGCACCTGAAGCATTACTTCTCCTACCATTCCGGTAGCCCCAACCACGGCAATTTTCATTTGTGTGATTTTTGAAGGTAAAGGTATGCATGCGGGCCTTTACGGCAAAGTGAAGACCGGAACAATTACAAGTTTCAAACAAAATGTGACAAGCAAAACTTTCAATAAATCCCGGATCTCGGTCAGCAATTCTTCCTGACTGGGTCCTTTTGGCTCAGGTGCAGGCTCTTCTTTCTTAGCCTTCACCTTGTTGTAGGATTTCACAATCATAAACAAGACAAACCCCACAATGATCAGGTTGATTATTGAATTGATCCAGGCTCCATAACGAATGGCATTCTCCGGAGTAGTTACTTTCCCGTCATCTGCAAGGACAGCTTCTGACAGCACAATTTTAAATTCTGCAAAATCCAGCCCACCTGTGAAATAGCCCACAAAAGGCATCATGATATCATTTACAAAACCGTTGACGACCAACCCTACGGCTCCCGCCAGAAGAACAGCAACTGCCAGGTCGATAACATTGCCGGTCATAATAAAATTTCTGAATTCCTTTAGCATGGTTATATGTTTAGTGGTTAATGACAGGCAAAATACTAATTTTCAATGATATAATGACAGGCTTAATTTATTCGAGAATCTTTCTCGGCACCCGCTGAGAAATACCTGCCAGTAATTCGTAGGAGATTGTACCCGCCCTTGCGGCGAGGTCCTCCGCAGAATGTATCCCTCCGAAGAAAACCACCTCATCCCCTTCCCTGCAGTCTAGTCCGCTTACATCTATCATGGTCATGTCCATACATACGTTTCCGATAATGGGAGCAGATTTTCCTCCTATAAATACTTTTCCAACACCTTTGCCGTATTGCCTTCCGATACCATCGGCATGGCCAATAGGCAACGTAGCGGTAGTCTTGTAATCCGCCGCCTCAAACCCCTTATTATACCCAACCCATTCCCCGGGTGCTACCTGGTGAACCTGGGAAATTCTCGTACGCAGCCGTGCCACCGGTTTCAGGAGGGAGTCTGAACGTGGATCATTTGAGTATCCGTACAGCCCAATTCCGGTTCGCACCATATCCCATTGTGCCTCGGGATAATTGAAAACACCGGAGGTGTTTAAAAGGTGTTTAAAAGGGCTGTCCCCAAACAAAATCCTGGAGCTGGAGATGATCGTCTCAAAATCCTTAATTTGTCGGCGTGTAAAATCGAGTTCTTTGGGGTCATCAGAAGCTGCCAGGTGTGAAAAGAGGGAGCGTATTTCAACGGCATCCTGACCTTGTAGTTGTTGATTAATCCATTCCAGATCCCCATCTCCAAAGCCCAGCCGATTCAGGCCAGTATTGAATTTCAAATGTGCAGGATAGGCTTTTTGGTGAAGGCTCTCAGCAGTTTTCAGGAATTTTTGCAGGATCCTACGGCTGTACAGACAAGGTTCCAGACAATGGGTTACCAGGTCCTCCATGCAACCCGGCTGGGGGTGTAGTACCATGATGGGAAGTTGTATTCCCTTCTCTCTTAGATGTACCCCTTCCCTGGTAAAGGCCACAGCGAGGTAGTCTGCCCTGAGTTCTTCCAGCTTACGGGCGACAGCATAGGCTTCACTGCCATAGGCAAAAGCTTTTACCACACCCATCAGACGGGTCTGCGGCAAAAGCATGGAACGCATAACGCCGTAGTTATGCGCCAGTGCCTGCAGGTCGATCTCAAGGACCGTTTCAGGATTCTGAGGCATTCCCTGTAGTTTTGGAGGTCACTACTTCCGGATCTCTTACATCCAGCTTACTGATCTTCTCTCTGAGCATGGCCTTATAGAAAGCGGCCCTGCTCAGTGGCTCATATTCCTCTGTTTCTCCGAGGAGCACCAATTTGTCATTCTCAGATTTCCGAAAGCTATAGTTAGCGAGGTTTCCGGTCCGAGGGCAAACGGCATGAACTTTCGTAACGTATTCGGCGGTAGCCATAAGGGCGGGCATAGGGCCAAAAGGATTCCCCTTAAAATCCATATCCAGGCCAGCTACTACAACACGTACCCCGCTATTGGCCAGGTCATTGCAAACCGTTATGATCTCGTCATCAAAAAAATGGGCCTCGTCGATTCCCACGACATGGCAGTCATTTGCCAGCAGGCGTATGTTGGCCGCTGCCGGTACGGGGGTGGACCTGATTTCGTTTTCATCATGAGATACCACCATATCTTCATGGTACCTGTTGTCTACAATAGGCTTGAAGATCTCGACCCGTTGTTTGGCGAACTGAGCGCGTTTCAGACGCCGTATCAGTTCTTCTGTTTTCCCTGAAAACATGGAGCCGCAGATCACTTCGATCCAGCCGAATTGTTCTTCGTGGTTAACCGTGTTTTCGAGAAACATTTTGTAATTTTAGACGAAATTCCTCCGCGGAACCGTTTAACTAGGGAACGGAGTTATAAAAGTATGAAAAATACGGACCTGCAATAGAGGTTCATGTCAAATTGCTATGAAACGAAAATTGAAAGCGGAATTGGTAGGACTGGCCAGCAGGATTATTGCCAGTGACGGCCTTGCTGAGGTTCCTCAGTTGTACGAAGAAGCCCGCAAACTATACGAAAAGCTGGCTGTGCTTAATTTTATTGAAGAGAAGTTACAGGATGTGCAGGTAGATGTAAATAAAAGCGAAGTGGCTTCAAAGTTCGAGAAAATCGCCTCTGCAGTATTGAACGAGAACAAGCTGGTTCCTGAGAACAGCCCGCATGAAGAGGATATCATAATCCCCGGGATTGACACCATCAAGCATATGGTTTCTGAGATGCCGGGAGGTGAAGAACTGGAAGAGGTTCTGGCCAGGTTCATGGAACGAACTGAATTCATCAAAAGTGACAAGGATATCGTTGCCCCTACCGCATCGGATATTGCCGGGGTGGCCTCAGGGAAATCCCTGAATGAAACCCTCACGGCCAAAAATATCTCAGTAGGCCTGAATGACCGCCTGGCTTTTGTAAAGCATTTGTTTGGTGAGAGCACGGAAGATTTCAATCGTATCCTCTCTCAGCTCAATACAATGGATACACAGGCACGTTCTGTTGAATTCATTGAAAAGATGGTAAAACCGGAATATAATAACTGGAAAGGGAAGGAAGAGTACGAAGTCAGGTTTATGGCTTTGATTGACCGGCGGTTTTCCTAATTCATATTCCATAGAAATTACAGGCCGAAGAGGGAATTCCGTTTTCGGCCTTATTTGTTTACGTTAACATGGCTGGCTCCTTATACATCGTTCCTACCCCTAATGGAAATTTACAGGACATCACCCTCAGGGCCATCGAGGTATTGAAATCAGTGGATGCGATACTGGCAGAGGACACGCGGACCAGCAGCAAGCTGCTTGGGCATTTCGGAATAGCGACTCCCCTTAAGTCATATCACATGCATAATGAGCACCGGGTTTTACAGCAATTGGTTTCCCGTCTGTCCGGAGGAGCGTCCATGGCCCTTATATCAGATGCAGGCACTCCTGGGATTTCGGATCCCGGATTCCTGCTGGTACGCGAATGCATACAGGAAGGGATAAGGGTTGAATGCCTGCCTGGCCCTACAGCCTTGATCCCCGCACTGGTAAATAGTGGGTTTCCTACTGACAGGTTTGTATTCGAAGGATTCCTGCCTGTGAAAAAAGGAAGGCAAACCCGGTTGAAACAAGTGGCTGCAGAAGTTCGTACCATGATTTTTTATGAAAGCCCTCATAAACTGATCAAAACCCTGACCAATTTGGTGGAATATTTAGGAGGGGAAAGGCCCGTATCCGTTTCCCGGGAGATTACAAAGATCTACGAGGAAACCATTCGGGGCAGCCTGGCTGAGGTGTTGAATCACTTTGAAGCAAATGCCCCCAGGGGGGAATTCGTGATCGTAGTCAAGGGAAAGGATTCCTGAAGGGCTTCTAATTAATAGAGAAACCTGGATCAGGGCTCCCCGTGCTTTCCTTTTTCCCATCCATACCTGGATAGGTAGGTTTCTCCGCTCTCCACCGCACCGGGTTCTATGGAAGTCCCCATGGAATCGTTCCATCGGTTAAGGTATCCGAAAAGTGAAATGACACCCAGCATCTCTACGATTTCCCCATCATCCCAATGTTCGTGAAGCCTTTTCTTTATTTCTCCATCCACGGCATTTGGGATTTGTGAGGCTGCGAGGGAAAAATCCAGCGCTGCCCGTTCTGCCTCAGAGAAAGCAGGGTGGGTCCGATAGTCCCAAATATTATCCAGTTTGGTTTTTTCCCTCGCAGCCTCACAAATCCCAAATGCCGTGGATGGAGAAATAAAGAAAAGGCTTCACGAACATTGGGATGATGG
>JARRLI010000111.1:0-4914 GCA_037387145.1 Robiginitalea sp.
AAAATAGTGGTGAAAAGAAATAGCAAAAAAACTTCCGGAGTTTCCAGATATACGGTGCCAAACCCCCGTTCCGTTCTTGGGCCATAGAATGGGATTGCCCCAAGAAAAAAAGCTGTCAGGAGCAGGAAGCGGTATATGTGCCAATATATAAGGCACAATGTATTAAATGCCCATACAATAGTTAGTATCTTTGTGGAAAATTTAAGACATGGTTCTGGCCTCAATTCCTCAGATCAGATATGCTTCCGATGGTAATTTTTTCCTCCTTTCAGGCCCCTGTGCCATTGAAGGTGAGGCTATGGCACTTCGCATTGCCGAAACCATCCTAACTATTACAGATGACCTGAAAATCCCATTTATTTTCAAGGGAAGCTTTAAAAAAGCCAATCGGAGCCGGGTGGATTCCTTTACCGGGATTGGGGACGAAAAGGCGCTGAAAATACTCCGGAAGGTCTCGGAGACCTTCCAAATTCCAACCGTTACGGACATTCACGAAGTGTCAGATGCAGCGATGGCAGCAGAATATGTGGATGTGCTGCAGATACCTGCTTTTTTAGTCCGTCAGACAGACCTGGTAGTGGCCGCGGCAGAAACCGGGAAAACTGTAAATCTCAAACAGGGGCAATTCATGAGCCCGGAGAGCATGCAGCACGCAGTTACAAAGGTCACCGACTCGGGCAATCCACAGGTGATGATCACCGACCGGGGCACTATGTTCGGGTATCAGGACCTCATCGTCGATTTTAGGGGGGTACCCGTCATGAAGCAATATGCACCGGTGGTACTGGATGTAACACATTCCCTTCAACAACCCAACCAGACCTCGGGGGTAACCGGAGGCAGGCCCGAATTAATCGATACCATAGCCAGGGCCGGTATTGCAGCGGGTGTCGATGGGATTTTCCTGGAAACGCATTTTGACCCATCTTCTGCCAAAAGCGACGGGGCCAATATGCTGCCGCTTGACCAGCTGGAGGGATTACTTTCAAGACTTACCGCTCTCAGACAAACCATTAACCGGTTCTGAACATACTGAAGAGTTGTCATAGGTATTCACCTGAGATTTGTGGCTTATCACGGTCGGGCTGCAATGGCCATTCGGCCTGCTTATAAATTGACGGTTTCGGACTAATGCGTTGATGTCCTCAGGCTATTCGCAGCACCCCGTACTTTTGGTTCTATCCTTACCGCGAACAATTTTTTTAGCTAGATTTGTTTATTCTATATCAAATCCATCACCCACCTAAAAACAAATCCATGTTAAAGCACCTAATGATCATTGCCTTTGTCCTTGTTTCTTTTACAGAAGTCACAGCACAAACCTACGAGTACAAGATTATCACCAGTATCGAATCGGTAGTGCCGATGGGATTGGGAAGATCGCGGATAATTTCCTCCGATGAAGACAAAAGCTACCAGGACTTTACCTCCGAACGGACCGAAGAGAACAAAAAGCAAAATAAGTCTAAAAGAAGCGCAGCCAAAGTGTCTAATTTTGAAGAAACCAAAATTCTCAATTTCTACAGTGCTGCAGGTATTAATTTTCAGAATGTAGCCTCAAACGATGCCCTCCTGTCATCCAAGGTAAATACCATGATAGATCAGGGATGGGAACTTACCTTCGTGACAAGCGGCGTGGAAAGCGATGCAGGTAAAGGCGATGGTACGGGGATTTTTATCACCCGTTTTATTTTCAGGCGGATGAAATAGTGCCCTGGGGTTAAGGGCGCCTGCGGCAGGCTGGCAACCATTTTGTTAACTTAGTGACGAAAAAGTTAACTTCCATGCATATTATGGACCATATTTCCGTGAAATGAACATCTTGACCAACCGTTTATTCTTAGTAAGCTTTATTTTGCTGCCCTTGCTTATCCTGGCACAACCTCATACGCATCAGGGGGCACAGCACGTGAAATTTCCGGATATCCCGGGCTACCTGAGCCTGACTACCGACCTGCACCAGCATACCGTATTTTCAGATGGCAGTGTATGGCCGGATATTCGCGTCATGGAGGCACTCCGGGAAGGCCTGGACGTTATTTCACTCACAGAACACCTTGAATACCAGCCTCATGCAGCAGATATTCCTCATCCGGACCGCAACAGATCCTTTGAAATCGCCAAGCAGGAAGCACAAGACCATGATCTGATGATCATTCACGGATCAGAAATTACGCGGAATGCTCCGATGGGTCACAGCAACGCCATATTCATTACCGATGCCAATGCCCTATTGGATGATGACCCGGAAGTTCCCTTCCGGGAAGCCCAGAAACAGGGGGCATTTGTATTCTGGAACCATCCCGCCTGGTATGCCCAGCGGCCGGAAGGGAATCCAGTGCTGAGTGACTTCCAGAAAGAACGGCTAGGCAACGGGGAACTGCACGGAATTGAAGTCATCAATACAACGGACTATTCTGAAGAGGCCCTTGATATTGCACTGCAGGAAGGCTTGACGATTATTGGAACCAGCGATATCCACGGACTGATTGACTGGGATTATACCGAAAAGGGCAATCACCGCCCACTCACCGTGGTCTTCTCCAAAGAGCGAAGTTCGGAAAGCCTTAAGGAGGCACTGATGGAAGGCCGGACCGTAGCCGTTTATAATGGGTTGTGGGTAGGTCGATCCCCCTGGCTGGTGCCGCTGATCAAGGCCTCCGTTCAAATTGTAGAAGCATCTTATATCCCCGAAACGCAAATTCTGAAAATAGTCCTGGAAAATCGAAGCAGTTCGGATTTGCTTTTTGAAAATGTCATGCCCTATAACTTCTACAGCAGCTCACCTGTTTTTGAAATACCCGCGGAAGGCAGCTATACCCTACAGGTCAAAACACTGGAAGTGATGGACTCCATTGATCTTTCCCTCAGGGCTCTGGGCGCATACACCGCACCAAAGCAGCATCCGGTCGTCAGCTGGGAAATACCCGTCGCTTCAAACTAATCGGCACCATCCACATAGTCCTGCAGATAGGAATACCTGGGGGTGAGCTTTCCATTACGGGTCATGCGTGCACGTTCGAGCACCCCTTCGGTATCCGCATTGAAAAAAGCCGGAATCACGTGCCTGAAAAAGGCTTGCCCAAACCCCTCACTCGCATCCCTGGGCAGTTCTGCGGGAAGATTGTCGACCGCCATAACGGCAATAGCCCCGGGCTTGTGAAAGTCTGTTTCACTTTCAGTATGGGGGTTGTACCCGTATACCGGCTCCGCTATGGTGGATGGCCGGATGGTAGGTGCCACAGGGCCGTCAATATCACAACTTATATCGGCCACCACCTGTATCCTGAAATCGGGTTGCCGTGCATCCTCCCGGGTTATCAGGTACGGGGCCCCCTGCCCATAAAAATGTCCGGCAATATATAAATCGGCTACACGTGCAAAACGGAAGAAATTGGATTCATACAACTCCGGGTGTGTTATAAATTCCTCCTTATTACCGCGAATTCCATCTTTCCGTTTATTGTAATACGAGGCATCTATCTGACAATACACCGGCCTGTCGTACTCCCGCCCAAGAAACTCCTGTACTCCTGCTTTTAAGATGCCCATTCCATCCAGCATCTCTTTTGCCCCGCTGCCAACACGTCCTCTTCCTGTCAGCAAAATCTTTATAGGCGGCATTTCCACCTGCCTTAATATATGGATCAAAGCAAGTTGGTCTACCTGGGATTCCGCCTTTGGCAACTGGTAGGCTCCACTTTTTAAACCATATGCCCGTATCCCGTTATAGGCACCGACAATACCTGCATAACGACCAAAAGCCACGAGTCGCTGACCTTTCTCATTGGTTAGTACTTCGTGATCGTATAACTCGATGTTCCGATTGAGGATCACTCGTAACAAATCCCTGTTATAAGGTTGTTTCTTTATGGTATGTGAAAAAAAGAAATACTTCTTTTCCGGGATCAGGTGCTGTACAGGTACCTCCTTAACCCCCAACAATACATCGCAGGCCCTCATGTCATTTCGCACAGCAAGGCCCGCCTCCCGGTATTCCGAGTCCTTAAAAACGCGGATTGGGGAAGGTTCCACCCAAATCCGGGCCTCCGGAAATTTGGACAGGACTTTTTGGCAGGTCCTTGGTGAGAGCACCACCCGGTGGTCCGGTGGATTTTTGCGTTCCCTGATCAATCCGAATATCATGGATGGTTTTGGTATGAAATTTGCGCAAAAATAGGCGGATTCAGGTGGGTATGCAAATACCTTGTGGAGAATAAAATCCACTAAAAGTGGTACCTTTGCCTCCTGCTTCTTTCCCTTGCGGATGTGAGGTTAGTTCTTTGAAAATTTGGGGCCGACTGGTTTTGACAGCGAGATCAGTGGCGATGTAAGCATGTCGAGCGCTGGGATACAGCTCGTAAATCTCATGATCCAACTTTTTTAAATGGCGAGTCTAACTACGCTTTAGCTGCTTAACAGACTGAATTACAGTAAGTCTTAGCCTAGTCCCGCAAGGCGGGAAAGCTGAATGTCCCCGGGTAGCCCTTGTTGACGGCGACCCTTCCGGGGGCACCATAAAAGTCAACATAGTGCGGAAGTAGCTTCGCCTTCCGTGCAAACCTAAAGAAGCTAAGTGTGTAATAGGCGGTTTTTGGTCAGTTGCACGCCGACAATCAATCAAAAACTAAGCATGTAGAAAGCATGGTCAGTGCTTGTTTGGACGGGAGTTCGATTCTCCCCGGCTCCACAAAAAGCCACCTTCGGGTGGCTTTTTTATTTCGCCATGATCTTTTTTGCCAGCGCAGCAGCTCGCTCCTCACTATAAAAAGTCCACCGGACTTTTTAGTACCGTTCGGCCGTCTCCGGCTCCACACATCTTCCACTTATTGAAATTTATAAAAAAGGCTGTATTTGCAGGACTGGTGATCCCGTGGTATGAAGTTTGGTCAGGCCCAATGATATCAAATGTTT
>JARRLI010000112.1:0-4889 GCA_037387145.1 Robiginitalea sp.
AACTGATCCTTATAGCAGCCGCCGGGGAGGGAAATGAACTCGGGCTCAAAAGTGAACTCCCATGGCACCTACCCGACGATTTTATGCATTTCAAGAAGTCCACCACGGGTCATGCCATGCTCATGGGGCGCAAGACTTTTGAAACATTCCCCAAACCACTTCCCAACCGCCGACATGTCATCATTACCAGAGACCTGGATTACAAGGTAACCCACCCGGATTGTGAAACGGCACACTCCCTGGAAGCAGCAATAGAAGCTGTCTCAGGCCTGGAAAAGGCTTTTGTGATCGGCGGGGGGGAAATCTACCGGCAGGCCCTCCCATTTGCAACGGGAATTGAGCTGACCCGGGTACACGGGGAATTCGAGGCCGACACCTATTTTCCTGAAATTGACCCGGAGCGGTGGAAGCTTATCCGATCTTCTCATCATCCGAAAGATCCGAGGCACGACTATGCCTTCACCTTCCAGACATTTATCCGAAAATCCTAGAATGCTACCTGAAGTGCCTTCTCCGGATGACCCATCCATCGAAGCATTTGATCTGCAATTTCGGGATCCCCGGTGGTAAATACTTTGTGAACGGGAACGCCCCCTTTGGGCCGCATCAAGGCCATTCGTTCCAGGACGGCACTGGTTTGCCTGGCCACCGCCGGGCCACAGTCCACTATCTGAACATCAGGGGGAAGTACTTCTTTCAACATTGGGATCAGCAGGGGGTAATGCGTACACCCCAGCACCAAATGGTCTATGCCTGCCTCCAACATGGGATTGAGTAATTCTTTCAACCGATCTCTGGTTTCGGGTTCCCTTAATTTACCGGATTCAATGAGGCGTACCAACCCCCTTCCCTCTTGCTCCAGCACCTCGATTCCCTCAGCATGGAGTTTTGAGGTACTCGCGAAGAGCGAACTGCTAAGAGTTCCTTTGGTAGCCAGCACGCCGACCCGCTTTCGCTCAGACCGGAGTGCAGCTGGCTTAATGGCAGGCTCTATACCGATAAAAGGAACAGCAAATTCACTACGAAGGACCTCTATGGCATTGGTGGTAGCTGTATTACAAGCCACTACGATTATTTTGCTTCCACGCTCCAGAAGCCAACGGGTATTGCGAAGGCTAAACTCCAGGATTTGATCCGGAGTTTTGTCCCCATAAGGGGCCTGTGCACTATCTGCCAGGTAAAGGGTGTGCTCCCAGGGCAGAAGCTGCATCACTTCGTTTCGTATGGTCAGTCCGCCAAGGCCTGAATCAAAGAATCCAATTGGGGATTCGAACATGGATGGAAATTTACAGATCCCTTAAAAATAAAAAAACCGCCCAAAGTAACAGAGCGGTTGTTTTATTCTGATTGGAAACGTTCTAGAATCCAAGTTCTTTTTTCACGTCGGGCAGCAGGTCTTTTCCCTTGGAGACAATAACTCCTGAGCCAGGGCTGGCATCCACTACGTAATCGTATCCCTGAGCTGCAGCGACCTTTTCAATGGCCTCCTTAGCCTTCACGGATATTGGCTCGAAAAGCTCAGCCTGCTTCTTAGAAAGCTCCTGTTGGGCTGCTTGCTGGGCTTCTCCAATGTTTCGCTCAAACCCCTGCAGCTCTAGAGCGCGTTTTTGGTTCTCCTCCTGAGACATGGCACTGGCTTCGTTGTTGTATTGCGCTAGTTTATTCTTCAATTCATCCAGGGAACTCTGAATATCCGCCCGGTAGGTTTCCTCCAGTTTCTTGAGTTCCGCCTGGGCAGTCTGCATCTCCGGCATTTGCGATAAAAGCTCCGTCACATTGATGTGAGCAATTTTGCTCTGAGCCTGGACAAAGCTCGTAGCGGCGATAAATAATACAACTGCTACAGCTACCTTTTTCATTTGTTTCATGATCTGTAATTTACTATTTGTAGTTACTATTTATTGAATCGTATGTTAGTTAATCGTATCTTTCTTTTTTTCAGAAGCTTTTTTACGTTCTTCCTCTTTTTCTTTCCTTCGTGCTTCCCGCTCTTCCAGTAACTTTTTCCTGCGGGCTTCATACGCCTTACGGCGCTCTTCACGCAATTCTAATTGCTCTGCCTTCTTATCCTCAGCTGCCTTGGTCCTCGCTTCAGTAGCTTGTTCTGATTTTTGTTGCCGTTCCAGCAACGCTTCCGAAACAGGTTCCTCCGCTTCTACGTCCTCAAATTGCTCCAGACTGTCATCCCTTTTCTTCTTGGGGGCACTGATCCGCCTTGTCCTTGAGATACCGCGCAACACCAAGTCACTGATATCGTGTCTTTTTTCGGAGTACAACATTACAACATCCGCTGATTTATCGAAAATAAAATCATATTTTTTGTTGGCTCCTATTTTCTGTACTTCATTAAAAACCTGATCCTGTATGGGCTGGATTAGGCGTTGTTTCTGCAACACCAAATCTCCCCTAGGACCAAACCGGTCCTGCTGATAATCCAGCAATTCCTTTTCGAGAATGGCAATTTCCTCTGCCCGTTCTTCGATCAGCTCATTGGTCAGTAAAACACGTTCAGAATCAAGATCCTGCTTTAACTGGTCAATTCTCCGCTGCCGCTCTTCCATATCGCCTTTCCACTGACTTACCCTATTCTCCAACTGTGCCGTGGCCTCCCGGTATTCCTCCACATTCTCAAGAATGTACTCCATGTCCACATAACCAATGCGCACACTTCGCTGAGCCATGACCATGCCCGATACTAGGAGACTACAAAGAGCCATTCCAAGACGCTTTTTCATCTGAGCGCTATGTATCAAAAGAAAATATCGTGCCAAAATTAGTATTTCTTTTAAAATGAACCACTTACCATTTTCAGTCAGGTGTAAAAACGCGTGGTAGATCAGAATTGTTGCCCTATGATAAAGTGGGTTTGCCACCCGCTGGGTCCTGTGCCGACAGAAGTAGGGCGCAGGTCCTCATCGAAGCCATATCCAAAGTCGATCCCCAAAAGCCCGAATGCGGGCATGAAAATACGCAGCCCTACACCGGCTGATCTTCTTAATTCAAACGGATTAAATTCTTGAAAATTGTTGAAGGAGTTCCCGGCCTCCAAAAAAGTAAGCGCATAAATAGATGCTGTTGGTTTAAGGGTAAGCGGGTATCGCAGCTCCAAAGAGTACTTATTGAAGACGATTCCCCCTTCCTGTTGCTGGGTGATCGGGTCCACCGGGGTAAGGGAATTATTCTCATATCCTCTCAGCTGTATGACCTCTCTACCGTCCAGGGTAAAATTCCTGCCCAGTCCATCTCCTCCCAGAAAAAATCGTTCGAAAGGCACCTTACCCACATCCGGATTGTATGATCCGAGAAAACCGAATTCCACATTGGTACGCAAAACTAATTTGCCCACCACACGCGTATACCAGTCTGCCTTGAATTTGATTTTGTAGTATTCAAGCCACCGGAATCGCTCCTGGTCCACCGCTTCGAGCTCCGCCTGTTCTGCAGGCGTCAGGGTTTGTCCCTGTTGTGCGCGCTCCACCGCCAGGGTTTCCAATTCCTCGCTGCGCGACTTCAGGCCGGCGTAGTCCTTGTCGTTGAAAAGTGAATAGGGAGGAGTAAATTTGGCCGTAAGCTCAAAGATGCTTCCCTGAAGCGGAAAAATGAAGCCCGGCCCTGCAGAGCTTCTCGAGATCCCGAAGGTGTAGGCCAGGGAGTTGGATGTCCCGTTTCCGAAGTTGAACAGCCCGGTTCGGTAGTTCTTAAATTTATACAATTGGTAACTCAGGGCATGTGAGACGGTAAAGAAGTCATCCGGCCACTGTACCCTTTTAGCCAGACCGGCTGATATACCGGTAATGGCAAACTGTTGGTTTTTATCTACCTCAACCCTTCCATTTTGGTTAAATGATGCCAGAAATTGCTGGGTCCTTGAAAGGGAAAGGTTGAACCGTACCGGCTTGCGGCCACCCAACCAGGGTTCTGAAAAATTAAGGCTGTAAACACGGAATGTACGGCTGGCCTGCAAACGCAGCGCAAAAGTCTGCCCGTCTCCCATGGGTACGGGCTTATAAGCCTTGCCATTGAAAATGTTTTGAATGGAAAAGTTGTTGAATGACAATCCGAGGGTTCCAATGAAGCCACCCCCTCCGTAGCCTCCCTGAAGCTCAATCTGGCTGGCCCCTGATTCCACCAGGTCGAACTTAAGATCTACCGTTCCGTCGTTAGGGTTGGGATTTTCTATTTCCGGGCGTATTTGTTCAGGATCGAAAAACCCAAGCTGCCCCAATTCCCGTACGGAGCGGATGATGTCATCCTTGCTGTATTTCTGCCCGGGACGCGTGCGCAGTTCCCGGAAGACTACATGGTCGTTGGTCTTGTCATTTCCCCGAACAGCTACCTTGTTAAGAAAGGTTTCCTTTCCTTCAATGATGCGGATCTCAAAATCAATGGTATCATTTTCAGCAGATATTTCAACAGGGTTGATTCGCGAAAACAAATATCCATTGTTCTGATACAGGTTGGTCAGGTCCTCACCATCCGGTTTTGTATCATCGGCAATCCGCTTGCGCAAGAGCACCCCGTTATAGGTGTCCCCTTCTTTGATCCCCAGGATTTGGTTCAGCTGACGGTCCGTATATACGCTATTCCCAACAAATTCGATACTTCCGAAGTAGTATTTGCCTCCTTCCTCGACTTTGATGTTGATATCGATGTTCTTGTTATTGACGCGCTCTATGGTATCGATAAGAATCCGTGCATCCCGGTAGCCACTCTCAGCGTAAGCGTCCATCAGGGAATTCAGGTCTTCCTGATAATCGGCCTCGATGAACTTGGATTTCTTCCAGAAGCGAGCAAATTGCTTTTCCTTCGTGTTCTTCATCGATCTTCGAAGCTTGGAAGAAGAAAGCTTTTCGTTGCCTTCAAAATTGATGTTCTTGACCTTTACCTTG
>JARRLI010000113.1:0-4886 GCA_037387145.1 Robiginitalea sp.
ACCGAAACTCGGGCCAATCGCAAGGTGGGGGTTGGAAATAGAAAAGAACGCTATCAAGGTCGACAACACCCTGGATTATCAGACAAATATTCCTGGGATTTATGCCATCGGGGATGTGAATACCTATCCGGGTAAATTAAAATTGATCCTCTGTGGTTTCCACGAAGCTACTCTGATGTGCCAGAGTGCCTATCAACGTATTTTTCCCGGCAAAAAGTATGTAATGAAATACACCACGGTAGGGGGTATAAATGGGTTTGATGGGAGTAAAAAAGAGGCGCCCAAGTCAGTAGTAAAAACTATTGACTAGTTAACTGACCTGCGGGCACTGTCCACAAAATCACCTTTTCCTCACGAGAGGATGCCTGCAGCAAAGTGAAATCATTTGTAATTTCTCAATCCTGCCCCTGCGCTGTCCGATCATGTCACTTGTTTCCCAATTCCTTGATTATACGTAATTTTGCACTTCCTGTAATGAAATTCAGATGCAGAACTCAACAGAAATGAGCGATATAAGTATTAAGATCAGGGATAGGAATGGCGTACTGCATGAAGTCGGTGCGGCGACTGACATGAACCTGAATCTTATGGAAGTTGTTCGCACCCATGAACTTGCCCCTGAAGGAACCATAGGTATATGCGGGGGTATGGCTATGTGTGCCTCCTGCCAGTGCTATATCAATTCTGACCATCCGCTTCCGGAAAAATCGGACGATGAAGAGGCGATGCTTTCAGAAGCATTCTATGTCAAGGATAAAAGCAGGCTGGGGTGCCAGATCTTTATTACGGAAGAACTCAATGGGCTTGAGGTGGAATTGGCTCCTGAAGAGTTCTGATCCCTCACTGGCCCTGTTCCCTGTAAAGCAAAACGCCCCCCTGAGGCCAGTGGCTTCTGGGGAGCGTTTGTTCTTAAGGTACCCCGTTCAGGCCAGGATCTTCTCTCGCCTTAAAAACGTGTCAAGGCTGTCGGCTATATCAAAACATCTGGTCAATTCAGAAGGATCATTGTGAAACCTGGATTCTTCCTTGTGAGCATTGCATCGAAAACCTGAAAGATTCACCTCTTCAAAATGCTTGTTGATAGACTTGCACTGCTTATACAGGTCATCAATGGTTTCATCTACACCGGGATTTATGGAATTGAGCAACAGGAAGCCGGTCAGGTACTTTTCGATTGCGATATGGGCATTGCTGCATACCAAGGAGCGCACCACATCTTCTTCGGGCCTGCATAACTCGTCATTGGCCTCCCTTAACTTCAGGATCGCTTCCTCAAACAATTTATGGGCTTTGTCTTTCATTAGCACTAAATTTTGCGTTTTAACTTTAGTTAGTAAATGGTGTCAGGAAGTTTCCAAATATTTTCAGATATTCCTGAATAATTCCAGGCGTTCCCAACGGTTATCCACCTCTTCCTGGGCTTGTTTTAGCAATTCTTCCCCTAATTCGGCGTTTTCTTTGACCACTCTTAAAAACCGGGTTTCATTATACATGAATTCTTCTATAGGCGTACTGGGTTCCTTGGAATCCAGTTTGAATTTCTTCCCTTTTGGTTTAGATGGGTCGAATCTGAAGAGGGGCCAGTAACCTGTCTCAACAGCTTTTTCTTGCTGCAAAGCCCCTGATTTCAAGTCATAGCCATGCTCCCCACAATGGGAATACGCAACAATCAGGGAAGGACCCGGGTAGGCAGCCGCCTCTTCGATGGCACGGAGGGTCTGCATATCCTTGGCCCCCATGGCGACCTGAGCTACATAGACATTCTCATAGGAGATCGCTTGTAAGGCCAGGCTCTTCTTGCCTGTTCTTTTACCCGAGACAGAGAACTTGGCGCTGGCGCCCAATGGCGTGGCTTTTGAAGTTTGCCCCCCGGTATTTGAATACACCTCTGTATCCAGGACCATCACGTTGATGTCTTCGCCTGAAGCAAGTACATGATCTAATCCGCCATAACCTATGTCATATGCCCAACCATCCCCACCAACGATCCAAACAGCCTTTTTCCGAAGATAGTCGACCAGGCGACTCAATTTCTGCGCTTCGGGATCTTCGCTGGAATTCAGAACCTGTCTGAGGTTATCCAGATCTTTGAATTTCTGGCTGCGCTCCAATTCCGTATTCTCGGGATTATTAAGGATGGCCTCGACCAAGTCTTCTCCAGCTATTGAGCGAATGGATTTGAGGATACTGACAGCTATTTCCTGTTTTTTATTTAGGGCCAGCTTCATTCCAAAACCGAATTCGGCATTGTCTTCAAACAGGGAATTCGCCCATGCCGGACCCCTTCCCTCCTTGTTGGTCTTATAGGGAGTGGTGGGTAGATTACCCCCGTAAATGGACGAACATCCTGTGGCATTCGCTATCATAATGCTATCCCCGTATAGTTGGGTAAGCAATTTGATATAAGGTGTTTCCCCACATCCCGAGCAGGCACCTGAAAATTCGAAGAGGGGTTCCAGGAACTGCGATCCCTTGACGTTGGTTATCTGCAGGGCAGTACGGTCATAATCAGGTAACTTGGCGAAGTAGTCCCAATTCATGTTTTCCGCGGTTTCCACATCGAGCTTCTTCCGCATATTAATGGACTTGAAGTTTTCGATTTCCTTGCTTTCGGCAGGGCAGACTGCGACACAGAGGTCACAACCCGTGCAGTCTTCAGGGGAAACCTGCAGGATATAGGACTCTGAATCCCTGTCAAAAGGCCTTCCTTTGGCCGGCACGACTTTCAGGGATGCCGGAGCATCTTGCAGTTGCTCATTGGAGACTACCTTGGCACGTATAGCTGCATGCGGGCAGATGGCCACACATTTATTACATTGGGTGCAAAGATTTTCATCGTCCCAAACAGGAATGAAATCTGCTATTCCCCTTTTCTCGTACTGGGAAGTGCCGGTAGGGAAAGTACCGTCAACGGAAAATGCGCTAACAGGCAGTTCATCACCCTTACCCGCCAGTATTTTACCCAATACCTCCTTCACAAATGGATCATTGGTGCCTGTCATCATTTCCTTGAGGCCCCTGTTGTTTGTTATCCGTTCAGGATAGGCTACTTTTTGGAGGTTTTCAAGGGATGCATCCACCGCGTTGAAATTCATTTGTACGATCTTGTCCCCTTTATGAGAATAGGTTTTTACAATGGCATCCTTGATTTTCTGAATAGCCTCGTCTTTTGGCAGAATGCCCGAAATAGCAAAGAAACAGGTCTGAAGAACCGTATTGGTCCTTTTACCCAAATTGGCTTCCTGTGCTACCCTTGAAGCATCGATGACATAGAAATCCAGGTCGTTTTCCACGATTTCTTCCTGCATCTTCATGGGCAGCTGATCCCAGATTTCCGTTTTGGAATAGGGGGAATTCAGCAGGAAGGTCCCTCCTTTTTTTATATTCTTCAGGATATCGTACTTGTCAACGAAATTGAACTGATGGCACGCGATAAAATCAGCCTTGTGTATCAGGTAGGAAGAATAGATCGGTTTAGGCCCGAACCGCAGGTGTGAAACTGTTTGTGCCCCGGCTTTCTTTGAGTCATATACAAAATATCCCTGCACATAGTTATCCGTGGTTTCACCAATGATTTTGATAGAATTTTTATTGGCTCCCACGGTACCATCGGATCCAAGGCCGTAGAACATGCAGTTGAAGGTGCTTTTGACCGTTTCCAGCCGAGCTCCGATATCCAGGCTTTTGTACGAAACATCATCGTGTATCCCAATGGTGAAATGGTTTTTGGGCTCAGGCTTGTCCAGTTCGTCAAAAATGGCCTTGACCATGGCAGGATCGAACTCTTTACTCGATAATCCATAACGCCCACCGATGATCTGAGGCATTTCCCTTTCACTTTCCATAAAGGCGGTAACTACATCCAGGTAAAGCGGTTCTCCGATGCTTCCTGGCTCCTTTGTCCTGTCGAGCACAGCCACTTTCCTGACGGTTTCAGGCAGTGCGTCCATGAAATGGGAAATTGAGAAGGGCCTGTAAAGACGAACGATGAGTGCCCCTACTTTTTCCCCATTATTTACCATGGTGTCTACAGCTTCCATTACAGGTCCCTGTCCTGATCCCATAATGACCGCAACTTTTTCGGCTTCAGGGTGTCCTATATAATAGAACAGGCTGTACCGGCGTCCGGTGTGCTTATGGAACTCGTCCATGGTATCCTGTACTATGGATGGAACTTTTTCATAATAGGTATTGGCCGCTTCCCGGGCCTGGAAGAATACATCCGGGTTTTGAGAGGTGCCTCGGATAACAGGGTTGTCGGGGTCCAGGGAACGCTTTTTATGCGCCATGATCTCCGCCTCCGGCATCATCTCTTTGATTATATCATCTGGAATGGCATCTATTTTGGAAATCTCGTGGGAAGTCCTAAACCCGTCAAAAATATTCATGAACGGCACCCTTGATTTTAGGGTGGCCGCCTGTGTAATCAATGCAAAGTCCATCGCCTCCTGTACCGAACCCCCGAATAACATGGAAAAGCCAGTTTGTCTGGCTGCCATTACGTCTGAATGATCGGCAAAAATTGAAAGGGCATGGGTGGCTACCGTCCTGGCTGCAATATGGAGCACGCCGGGCAACAGCTCTCCAGCAATTTTATACATGTTGGGGATCATCAGCAACAATCCCTGTGAAGCCGTGAATGTAGTAGTCAGTGCACCGCCCTGAAGGGATCCGTGGACGGCACCTGCGGCCCCGCCCTCACTCTGCATTTCTACTATTTTGGGTACATTCCCCCAGATGTTCTTTTCTCCTCTTGCGCTGAATACATCAACATGTTCTCCCATGGGCGAGGCCGGTGTAATGGGATATATGGCGCAGACCTCATTGGTTTTATGGGCAATTCTTGCGACAGCTTCATTGGCATCGCAAATGAGCTTTGGAAAATT
>JARRLI010000114.1:0-4881 GCA_037387145.1 Robiginitalea sp.
CTTTCGAGGCCCAGTCTATAGCGATAGCCCTTGAAAAGGAAATAAAGCCCCCAAGGCCGCTAACACATGACCTTTTCAAGAATTTTGCAGATCGTTTTGATATCGTGATCAAACAAGTCATCATTCACAAGCTGGTGGATGGAGTTTTCTATTCAAGCATCATTTGTGAACGCGATAAGGTTGAAGAGATCATCGATGCCCGAACCAGTGACGCAATAGCCCTGGCCCTTCGATTCGATGCCCCCATTTTCACGTATAAGGCCATTCTGGACAAAGCGGGTATTTTCCTGAAGTTTTCCTCCAAAGACAAGGACAAGGAAGACGGGGATGACAGTATCATGGTGGATGAGATTCTTCAGGAGGGTGAAACAGTGGAACTGGATCCTGGGTCCACTGCCCCATATAAGGAAATGAGTCTGGAGGACCTAAATAAAGAACTTGATAAGGCTGTTACCAGCGAAGACTACGAGAAAGCTGCCAGGATTCGGGATGAAATCTCCAAACGCCAAAGCTGAGTTGAAAAACGCCGGCCCTATACCCTTCCTTGCCATCTTATATATAATGGGGTTTCTCCTGCTGCCATTAGCTTCTTTTGGGCAGTCGGATCCCATGCTGACAAGCATGGATACAACACCACTCTCAGATTCAACAGGTGTACTGATCCCAAACCAGGGGTTTAGTATGGAATCCCTGGGGCGTGGTCTTCTCGGAATGACAGTCCTGCTCCTTATTTCAGTCGCATTTAGTTCTCATCGCAGGCGGATCAACTGGAAAACCGTTGGAATCGGCCTGGGGCTGCAACTGCTGCTGGCTGTTGGTGTACTGAAAGTTCCTGCCGTACAATGGGTATTCAACCTCCTGGGAGAATTCTTCAACAATGTGCTTGAATTTACCATGGCGGGAAGCAGTTTTGTATTTGGCAACCTCATGGACCTGGACAACCCGAATATCGGATATGTGTTTGCCTTTCAGATCCTGCCGACCATCATTTTCTTTTCCGCCCTGACCTCGGTCTTGTATTACCTGGGTATCATTCAGCGAATTGTAAAGGGCCTTGCCTGGCTGCTTACCAGGACACTCGGAATATCCGGTCCTGAAAGCCTCAGCATTTCGGGAAATATTTTTCTGGGACAAACCGAGGCACCCTTGCTGATCAAAGCGTACTTGGAAAAGATGAACCGTTCCGAAATCCTGCTGGTAATGGTTGGAGGTATGGCCACGGTTGCTGGTGGGGTACTGGCTGCCTATATCGGTTTTCTGGGTGGCAACGACCCACAACTCAGACTCGAATTTGCACGCCACCTCATCGCTGCATCCGTAATGGCCGCACCCGGCGCCATCGTAATTTCAAAAATACTCTATCCGCAGACCGAAGCCATTGACCGTGAAATAGAAGTTACCGCGGATAAAATTGGGAGCAATCTGTTGGATGCCATTGCCAACGGGACCACGGAAGGGTTGAAACTGGCCGTCAATGTCGGTGCTATGTTGCTTGTTTTTATTGCATTCATCGCAATGATCAATGGTATTCTGGGATGGATAGGGGACTGGAGCAACGTCAATCAATGGATTGCTGACCATACGGCCTATGAGGCGCTGTCCCTTGAAGTATTCCTCGGAGCGTTATTTGCCCCGCTGATGTGGTTGATAGGTGTAGAGGGAAATGACATCCTGATGATGGGCCAATTGCTGGGGATAAAGTTAGCTGCCAGTGAATTTGTGGGATATATTCAGCTGGCCGAACTAAAGGATATGACCAGTGTAACCCACCTGGGGTACCAGAAATCCGTGATCATGGCCACCTACATGTTGTGCGGGTTTGCCAATTTTGCCTCCATTGGGATTCAAATCGGCGGGATTGGTTCCCTGGCTCCCGGCCAGCGCAGGACGCTCTCCGAATTCGGTCTGCGTGCAGTCCTGGGAGGTACGCTGGCCTCACTGCTTTCAGCCACCATGGCCGGAATGATCCTGGGATAAAAGACCGGTGCCGCCAGCAGATATACGAGTTAATAAGCTTGTGGATAAATGCCCATTTCATTTCTTTAAATAATAGTGCTGAATCCGTATTTTTGGTCGGTTCCCTGACGGGCTTCCGGTTAGTGACGCCCAGCAGCAAAAGGCTATACCCATGAAACAGTATCACGATCTTTTGAAACACGTCCTCCAGCATGGTACGCTTAAATCGGACCGGACCGGGACCGGGACCCTTAGTGTATTTGGATACCAGATGCGATTTGATCTCTCTGATGGCTTTCCGCTTGTCACTACCAAGAAGATCCATGTAAAATCCGTAATTCACGAGTTGCTTTGGTTCCTCAAAGGGGACACCAATGTGAAATACCTGCAGGAAAACGGTGTGCGGATCTGGAATGACTGGGCCGACGAAAACGGTGACCTGGGTCCGGTCTATGGGTACCAGTGGCGCAACTGGAACAGCGAGGGGATTGACCAGATCAAACAGCTGATTAGCACGTTGAAAACCAACCGGAACAGCCGTCGCATGCTCGTTGCTGCATGGAATCCATCCGTACTTCCGGATACAAGCCGCTCCTTTTCTGAGAATGTAGCCGAAGGAAAAGCTGCCCTTCCTCCCTGCCATGCCTTCTTCCAGTTCTACGTAGCGGACGGAAAACTCTCCTGCCAGCTCTATCAGCGCAGCGCTGATATTTTTCTGGGGGTTCCCTTTAACATAGCCTCCTATGCATTACTTACAATGATGGTTGCCCAGGTGAGCGGATTGGCACTGGGGGAATTCATCCACACCTTCGGGGATGCCCACATCTATAACAATCACCTGGAACAGATCCACCTGCAGCTAAGCCGGGATCTCAGACCACTGCCCACTATGAAGCTTAACCCGGAGGTGACGGATCTGTTTGCCTTTAAATACGAAGACTTCCATTTGGAGAATTACGACCCGCACCCTCATATTAAAGGAGTGGTGGCAGTGTAGTTTGTTTGCATAAAACACGTCATTCTATTTTTTATCCTGCCGCAGCAGACGACAATCCCGTTTCCATCCCATTTACGATACCCGTCAGTTTTTAGCTGTTAGTTCAAACAGTTGGCCAGGACCGTTTGAATATTTCTTAACTTTAAGAAAAATCTTCAACATGCCGCTTCTCGAGACCCAGCTCGACAGACTTCTGGAAACCCGTGAACGATCCGAAAAAATTTGCGAGCATCTGCAGACCGAGGATTACGTCATTCAACCCGTGGCAGATGTCTCTCCCCCAAAATGGCATCTGGGGCATACGACCTGGTTTTTCGAGGAATTCATTCTGGTGCCCCATTACCCTGGCTATGAGATCTTCCACGAGGACTTCTCCTTTGTCTTCAACAGTTATTACGAAACCGTCGGAAAAAGGGTGCTTCGCCCTGACCGCGGGAACCTTTCCCGCCCCTCAGTGCGGGAAGTATACCAGTACAGGAAACACGTTACCGCGCATTTGAGGGAATTGTTCAATTCCGGATCGGCAGAAAAGCTATATGAACTTCTGGAAATCGGCATACAGCACGAACAACAGCACCAGGAACTGCTAATGACTGACATAAAGTTCATACTGGGGAACAACCCTTTGCTCCCCCCTTATGCCGAGGATGCCATTGATGAGTATCCCAGGGAAGGTAAACAGCCCCACTGGATTACCATGGCCGGAGACATTTATGAAATAGGTTTTGAAGGGGGTGGTTTCTGCTTTGACAACGAATTGGGCAGACATCAGGTCCTATTGCAGGATTTCGAGATAGCTTCTTCCCCGGAGACCAATCAGAGCATGCTGGATTTCATAGCAGATGGGGGATATTCCCGATTTGACCTATGGCATGCCGAGGGATGGGACTGGGTTCAAGACCAAAAAATCAAGGCGCCCCTTTACTGGCACCAGATCGATGGGAAGTGGCACTACTATACACTCAGGGGCCTGGAGCCGGTGGATCCCAGCGCCACCCTTGCCCACATCTCGTTTTTTGAAGCCTTCGCCCTGGCCCAGTGGAAGGGATGCCGCCTGCCTACTGAATTCGAATGGGAAGCAGCTCAGTCCGTCCTGAACTGGGGCGATCGCTGGGAATGGACCGAAAGCGCCTATCTTCCCTATCCGGGATTCCGCAAAGCACCCGGGGCCCTGGGAGAATACAACGGCAAGTTCATGGTAAACCAGAAAGTGCTTCGGGGGGCATCTGTAGCCACCGCCACCGGACATTCAAGAGCTTCCTACCGAAATTTTTTTCAGCCGCATTTGCGCTGGCAGTTTACCGGCATACGCTTAGTCAGATAACTAAATCCATGGACCAAAATTCCAGAGTAAGTGAATCCGATTTTGCCAAAGCTGTTTATCAGGGTCTGACCGCAAATCCCAAAAAACTACCATCCCGCTACATTTACGATGAAAAAGGCGATGCTCTTTTTCAGCAGATCATGAAACTCCCTGAATACTACCTCACGAATTGCGAAAAACAAATCCTGGAAGATCACAAAGAGAAGATCTGCTCCTATTTCTGCCAGGATAACCTTCCTTTCAAGCTGGTAGAACTGGGTGCAGGAGATGGAACCAAAACAGAAATATTGCTCCGCAACCTCATAGAGCAGGGGGCCTCCTTCAGGTATATGCCGGTGGATATTAGCAGGAGCGCCCTGCGTGGTTTGGAACATAGGTTAAGCAGGGAATTGCCGGAACTGCAGATCCAACCCTGGGAAGGGACGTATTTTGATATGCTCAGGCAAATCGAAGAATTCAGCGATGCCCGTAAAGTCATTCTTTTTCTGGGTTCAAACCTTGGCAATATGCTGCATCCCCAGGCCCGATCTTTCCTTTCCGAGCTTGCAGCAGCCATGACATTTGCAGATTTTCTGTTCATCGGGTTCGACCAGAAAAAGCATCC
>JARRLI010000115.1:0-7625 GCA_037387145.1 Robiginitalea sp.
CTGTTTCAGATATATGCCAATTCACTGGTGAAAGCTCTCGCCCTTCCGGCCTATATCTTCTTTGTGCTATTTTGGCCCCTATCTGAATTCGTGATGTATATATCGGATTTTATTCTGAAAGTATTTTTCAAAACGGAAGGGGATCAGGTCCAATTCTCATTCACGAAAATGGAACTCGGGGATTACATTACCGAACAGATGGAAACGGTCGAACAACGGGACGAGATGGATTCCGAAATCCAGATTTTTCAGAATGCCCTGGAATTTTCTGAGGTAAAGGCCCGGGAGGTTATGGTCCCGAGAACAGAAATTACAGCAGTTGAGCTGCATGAAACCCCTAAGAACCTCACCAGGCTTTTTACCGAAACCGGTTATTCGAAGATCCTGGTATTCAAGGATACGGTGGACAACATTATCGGGTATGTGCATTCCTACGAATTGTTCAAAAAGCCAAAAACCGTGAAAAGCATTTTGCTGCCCGTGGAATTTGTGCCCGAGACCATGCTGATACAAAATATCCTCGATATTCTTACCCGCAAGCGGAAGAGTATGGCAGTGGTACTGGACGAGTACGGTGGAACTTCCGGGATCCTGACCGTGGAGGATATAATCGAGGAATTATTCGGTGAAATCGAAGACGAACACGATAGTACCGATCTCTTTGAAGAGCAACTCTCTGAAGACACCTACAAGTTTTCCGCCAGGCTGGAAGTGGATTACCTGAATGAACAATACCGCCTTGATCTTCCCAAAAGTGATGAGTACGGCACCCTTGGCGGCATGATTGTAAACGAAACGGGAGATATCCCGAAGCAGGACACCGAAATCCGTATTGGCCGGTTTCGTTTCCAAATCCTGGAAGTTTCCAACACAAAGATTGATCTGGTCACGCTGGAAGTCCTGGATTCGGAATAGGCCTTACTGCCTTCAGCTCCCCTTATTTTTCCTTTTATTATTGAGGAGAAAATGGTATTTTCGCCCACTGATTTAAAGACCCGTAACATGGCAATTCTAGAAAATATCCGAAAGCGCACCACGGTGCTAATCCTAATCATCGGGCTGGCGCTTTTTGCATTTGTGATATCCGATGTCCTGACCCGGGGAGGTATGGGTGGAGCCAAGGTTGGTTCTGCAGTGGGCGAAGTGAACGGAGAATCAATTTCTATCGATGCATTCAGGCAAAAGATGGAATACGCCTCAACCGGGAGCCAGGCAACCTCAACCCAGATCGTCAACGCCGTTTGGGACCAGGAGTTGAGAAGTACCATCCTCAAGCAGCAGTTTGAAGAACTGGGGCTTGATATCGAATTGGACCAGGTGATGGAGCTGATCAGAAGCAACCCGAACTTCGCACAGAATCCTCAGTTTCAGGATGAAAACGGCTTCTTTGACGAAACGGCCTTCCGGACCTTTATCGCTGATTTACGGGTGAATGCACCCCAGCAATACCAAATGTGGCTTGAGAGCGAGCGGGGATTGATTGCAAGTGCACGCGAACAACGCTATTTTTATCTGATCAGGGCCGGGGTGGGTGCCACCCTGAAGGAGGGAGAATTGGAATACCACCTTGCAAACGACAAGGTCGATATCCGTTATGTGCGTGTGCCTTACAGCAGTATTCCGGACAGTACCATAAGTATTACCAAGGATGAAATTGATGCCTACATAACGGAGCATGCCGATGATTATCAGCAGGAATCCGCACGGGACATCAGGTATGTGTTCTTTGAGGAAAAAGCATCTGAGGCAGATCAGGAAGCCATAAAATCAGAAATGCTGGAGTTGTTAGAGGACCGCATGGAATATAGGGAGCAGGTGGATTCTACCGTGCGCATCCCTGGTTTCCGGAGCACCGCTGACATGGAAGCGTTTTTGGACAGGTATTCAGACACCAAGTACGACACCCTTTACCGTGCCAGAAAGGACCTGCCCTCGCTTCATGCCGATTCGCTCTTGAACCTTGAAGAGAATGCTATTTATGGCCCGTACAGGGATGGGAACTTCTTCAAGATAACCCGGATGATGGGCAAAAAACCAAATGGATCCGTTAAGGCCAGCCATATCCTGATCACTTACCAGGGGGCCGAACGCGCAAACCCCGAGGTAATCCGTACCAAGGAGGAAGCTGAAGAGCGGGCTGTTGAATTACTTAAAGAGGCCAGACAGGCAGATGCGGTATTTACACAGCTGGCCAGGGACAACTCTGACGGACCTTCCGCACCCCGCGGTGGGGACCTTGGTTATTTCCAGGAAGGCGTCATGACCCCGAAATTCAACGACTTTGCCTTTCAGAATGAGGTAGGAACGATAGGTTTGGTAGAGACCGAGTTCGGCTATCACATTGTAAAGGTGGATGACAAACAAGATATGGTAAGGCTGGCTACTTTTTCAAGGGCCATCGAACCCTCCGATGAAACGGTGAATGCACTTTTCACGGAAGCGACCACCTTTGAAATGGCAGTGACAGATGAAAAAACTGCATATAGGGAAAAGGCTACTGAGAAAGGTTATCAGGTACGGCCAGTCAATAAACTCAATTCCATGGATGAGAATCTCCCTGGGCTTGGAGCGCAGCGCAGGATTGTGCAATGGGCCTTTAACGAGGAAACTGCCGTGGGCGATGTCAGGAGGTTCGATCTCAACAACGGATATGCCATTGCTCAATTGACGGCCTCCCATCGGGCGGGCCTTATGTCTGTGGAAGATGCATCCGTACAGGTTCTGCCCAAACTCCGCAGGGAAAGAAAGGCAGCTCAGCTATTGGCTTCCAATCAGGGAAAGAGCATGGATGAGATTGCCAGTTCAAACGGAGTTGCTGTTTCCAGTGCCAGCGCCCTGAATGCCAAGTCTCCCACCATTGCGGGAGCCGGTCGTGAACCATTGGTAGTAGGGACTGCAGTGATCATGGATGCAGGCCAGACTTCTGGACTGATCGAAGGAGAAACAGGGATCTTCAAGCTGGAAGTGACCAATAAGGAAAAGGCACCGGAAATGGATAATTATGCCCCTTATGCTTTGAATCTACAGGGCAGCCGGGCCGGACAGGTAGCGACGGAGGTCTATAATGCACTCAAGGAAAAATCCGAGATCCAGGATAACCGTTCAGTTTTCTATTAGGCATCTCAGAATCCACAATAACAGTGCCCCGCAATGAAATCTCATTGCGGGGTTTTCTTTTACAGGATCAGCTCCTGGTAGGGTTTCAGTACCCTGAACCCCTGCTTTCGAAAGTACTCCTGATGCGTTTCTGGCCCCGTTGCCAATACGAAATCACCTCCCCAGGCCCCCAGGCTTTTTACACTTCCGGGGAAATCAGGAAACCGCAACTCCTTTACGGTTGGGGTCTGCAGGATCCCTGCGATGAACGCTTCATGCTCATCCAGTAATTCGCAAAAGGATGCCAGGGTCGGGGCACTGACAAGTTGCGTGGTGAGGCCGGAAACCCTGGCTACGGCTGTTTCAGGATCCACGGAGCGGTTCCTGTACCGGGCTATGCCGGATCGGCTGTCTTGTTTTTGATTCAGGTATACGAAAAATAGTTCACTGGCGAAAGGCGGGTCAAAGGCAGCTTCCTCCACAACGGGTGTTCCGTCCGAATCCAGCCGGTAAAAAAAGGGGTTTTTTTGCCTGGCTGCTGCGATATCATATCCACTTCCTCCAAAGGTCTTTTGCAACAAGGTGTAGGGATCAATACCTGCCCAGAAGGCAAGATTGGAGATTAGCGTGGAAGAGGAACCCAGCCCCCAGTCCCTGGGGAATTCCAGTTGGGTTTCCACGGTGGTGTTTTGCAATTCCTCTGCAAATTGCGGATTGAGCCTTACGGTGGCGTCGATCAGCAGTTGAAGTCTTCCCCGGATATCTTCAGGCAACTTGCCTTTTGGGTAAGGGGCTGCAAGTTCCTTCGGTGTAAACCGCGTATTGAACCACGGGGTCCCGTCGGGGTTTAGGCTTCGCCACTCCAGCCCTTCGGTTTTTGAATCCCGGACCTTCAGGGATTGCCCCGGGCGGGTGGGCAATGCCAGAGCCGTTGCCCCATCCAGGACCAGATATTCCCCTGAAAGCAGAAGCTTTCCATGACTGTAGAAGGTTTTCATGGCGTTTCGGTCCTGAGGTCTTCCAGGGTTTTCACAACGGCACTATGGCTTACCGTATCATCTTTAAAATGTGCTATGAGTACCTTTTTCTCTGAATCGGTAGCCCCTAGCTGATTGAGAATATTCAGCAGGTGCATTTTCATATGACCTCTTTGTATCCCCACCGTTACCAGGGAGCGAAGGGCGGCAAAATTCTGTGCCAGGCCTGCCACTGCTACAATTTGCATTAATTCGCGGGCCGTGGGCTGCTGCAGCAGTTCCAATGACAGCCTGACCAGCGGATGAAGGCCGGTCAGCCCTCCGACAGTACCCAGGGCCAGGGGTATTTCCATCCAGAAGCGGAATTGCCCGTCTTCTACCTGGGCTTTGCTCAGGCTTCGGTATTGACCCGTACGCGAGGCGAAGGCGTGCACCCCGGCTTCCACTGCCCTGAAATCATTACCTGTCGCAATGACTACGGCGTCGATCCCGTTCATGATTCCCTTGTTGTGGGTCACTGCCCTGAAAGGTTCGCAATCCGCTACTGAAACGGCCTGGACAAGTTTGCGCGCAAAATCTTCCCCGGAAATACCGGACCCGTCCTCCAGGTCGCTTACCGGACAGGCAACCTCTGCACGAACCACGCAATCCGGCACATAATTCGACAGGATGCTCATTAGGATTTCCACAGGCGGATCCATGGAGGCGAATTCAGGGTAGGCACCGGCCTCCCTGAGCATGGTAGTCGCAAATTGCTCCAGGCATGAATTAATGAAATGGCTTGGGTATCCCTGTGGAATATGGGTTCTGTCAGACGCAGGAAATCCGCCAGGGTATCGGGGTGGCCGTGATAGAGGAAATGTACCTGTCCAACTTTTTCTGTTCCCAGGACTTCAGTTCGGAAGCCTCCCCTGGTAAGCCAAAATTTTGCCGACTTACTGGCAGCAGCCACCACTGAGCTTTCCTCAATAGCCATTGGAATGGCATATAGCCGGTCATTGATCAGGAAATTTGGGGCCACCCCCAGAGGCAGGTAAAAATTACTGATAGTATTCTCTATAAACTCGTCGTGGAGTTGCTGGAGTTTCGCATCGGTATTCCAGTATTGTTTGAGCAGGGCCTCGGTCTGCTCAGGATGGGCGGTATACCGCGAGGCGATCCAGTGGATTTTTTCTGCTTTGGAAAGCTTTGAAAATCCTTCAATAGGGTGGTCCATCTATAAGATATTCTAGAGGTAAAGATACGGATTCACAGCCAAAAATATTTCCAACACAGGTGATCTGCCGGGATGTAATTAAAAGCAGATTAGTTGTTTTTATTGGCAAAATATTCCTAAACTTGTTTTAACCCCTTTATAAACGGATTTATGAAACGACTGCAGTGTCTTATTTGTTTATGGATCATACTTGGCACCCCGCTCTGGGCCCAACAACAGAATATCACGCTGGAGGCTATCTGGGGAGGCGAATTCCAGACAGAAGGCATGGACGTGTTGCGTTCCATGAATGACGGAAAGCACTATACGGTACTGAACACAGATAGTGAAGGAGAACGGAGCAGCATTGATAAATTCGAGTACGAAACCCAACAGAAAGTGGGAACGATCCTCGCCTCCGGAGCAGAGAACGGGATCCCTCGTTTTACGTCTTATTCCTTCAGTGCGGATGAGTCAAAAGTGCTTCTCGCCACTGAGGTGGAGCCTATATACAGGAGGTCAAGGCTGGGGATATATTATGTGTACGATTTACAGAGCGGAGCGGCCACGAAAATCTCATCCAACAAAATACAGGAGCATCTCTACGTGTTGGAATTGGCAGCAGGAAGATTAAGTAAGGTTACTGAGGACGGAAAATGGAACGCCATTATTAATGGCGTTACCGACTGGGTTTACGAAGAGGAGTTTGCCTTTGTAAGGGCTTTCCAATGGAATTCATCCGGAGACAAACTGGCTTTCCTGCGCTTCGATGAACGGGAGGTTCCGGAGTTTTCCATGGATGTATACGGGCAGGGGCTCTATCCGTCCCCCTATGAATTCAAATACCCCAAGGCCGGTGAGGCCAATGCTGAAGTAAGCCTTCATATTCACGATCTCCAAAAGGGTTCTACCCAAGAAGTGGCCCTTGGGGATGCCTATTACATTCCGCGGATCAAGTGGATGAATCATCCGGATCACCTCAGTATACAAACCCTAAACCGACATCAGAACCATCTGATCCTGAACAAGCTGGACGCTTCTACCATGAGGGTCAGCACTCTGCTGGAGGAGACAGATGCTGCCTATGTGGATGTAACGGATAATCTTACATTCCTTCCGGATGACCGTTTCATCTGGACCAGTGAAAAAGATGGTTATAACCATATCTACCTGCATGCGACCGATGGTCAGGAGCAATACCAGCTCACTAGTGGTCCCTGGGAAGTGACGGATTATTACGGTTACGACCCCGGCAGCAAACGGATCTTTTACCAGTACCCAGGCAGCAAACTGATCTTTTACAATTCCACAGAGCAGGGGTCCATCAACAGGGTTTTCTACAGCGTCTCTGATAAAGGGAAACGGAAACGCCGCCTGAGTATGGGCAGCGGAACCAACAGGGCCTCTTTCAGCGCAGATTTCAGCTACTTCATAAATACCTTCAGTAATGTGGAAACCCCTCCTGTATACACCCTCCATGGAGCATCGGAGGGGGAATTGGTCAAGGAACTGAAACACAACAGGGAGTTGTTGGAGAAATTGAAGGGCTACACCCTTGCTCCCAAGGAATTCAGTACGATCCGTGTGGGGGAACACGATCTTAATATGTGGATGATCAAACCGGCGGATTTCGATCCTTCCAAAAAATATCCACTCTTTATGTTCCAGTATAGCGGGCCAGGCTCTCAGCAAGTGGCCAATCGCTGGCATGGAGCTAATGACTACTGGCACCAGATGCTTGCCTCTGAAGGGTATATCGTAGCCTGTGTGGACGGGCGGGGCACCGGGTTGAAAGGACGGGAATTCAAGAAAGTCACCCAGCTCGAACTCGGCAAATACGAGGTTGAGGACCAGATCGCCGCTGCACGCCAGCTCAGTGATCTTCCATATATAGACGCTGAGCGCACCGGTATCTGGGGCTGGAGTTACGGCGGTTTTATGTCTTCGAACTGTATCCTCAAGGGGAACGATGTATTCGAGATGGCCATTGCAGTTGCTCCGGTGACCAGCTGGCGGTTTTACGATACCATATACACCGAGCGCTATATGCATACCCCTCAGGAGAACGCAGGCGGATACGATGACAATTCCCCCCTGAACTTTGCGGACAGGCTCAAGGGAAAATACCTGCTCGTACATGGCTCAGCTGATGACAATGTGCACGTGCAAAACACCATGCGAATGATCGAGGCCCTGGTGCAGGCTAACAAGCCCTTTGAATGGGCCGTCTATCCTGACAGGAATCACGGGATCTATGGGGGCAATACCAGACTTCACCTGTATACGAAAATGACTCGATTCGTAAAGGAAAATCTCTAGACAAACCAAAAACAAACTGATGGAAACTCAAACTAACC
>JARRLI010000116.1:0-4816 GCA_037387145.1 Robiginitalea sp.
TGCACTCGGAAAAACGTCTGGAAAGGCTAATATTCAGAAAAACCTGCAGGAACTGGGACTATCTCTGAGTGAAGAGGAGCTAAAGCAGGTTACTGCCAGGATCATCGAACTCGGGGATAAAAAAGAACGGGTTACCAGGGAAGACCTGCCTTATATCATTTCAGATGTGCTGGGGAGCGGCACCTACCAACAAGAAGTTTTTATCCGCTCCTATGTGCTCACGCATGCCAAGGGCCTGCAGCCCACAACAACGGTATCATTGGAGGTAGGGGGAAAAACCTATGAAGAGAATGCACGGGGTGACGGACAGTTTGACGCCTTCATGAATGCCCTTCGAAAGGTGTATGTGAGTCTTGAAAAACCCCTTCCGGAACTGATCGACTATGCCGTTCGCATCCCTCCAGGATCGAGTTCCGATGCGCTTTGCGAAACGGTTATTACGTGGAAAAACGGGGAGCGAGAGTTTACCACCCGTGGGCTGGATTCAGATCAGACGGTATCAGCTATCAAGGCCACCGAAAAAATGTTGAATATCTACCAGTAAGCGGGGCGTTTAAAGCAGATAATCAGTACTGATAAAGTTGGAGCGTTTTGATTCCAGCAGGTCCTCAACAGTTTCGATATTAAGCGAATTGTCCTTGAATGCCACAAAGGTCCGGATAGAAAAAGACCGCAATGCGTCGTGAACGCTCAGGGTAGACTGTGCTGAATCCTTGCGGCCCGTAAACGGGTACACGTCCGGACCACGCTGGCAGGAGCTGTTTAGGTTAACACGGCATACCAGGTTCACCAGCGTGTCAATCAGCGGTGCCATTGTACGTACGTCCCTGCCGAAGAGGCTTACCTGTTGCCCGTAATTACTGGCAGCCATGTCATTCAGCGGTTCTTCAATCTCGGTGAAGGATATTACGGGAATCACCGGGCCGAATTGTTCTTCCTCATAAACCCGCATATCCCGTGTTACGGGATACAAGACCGCAGGCCATATAAAGTTGTCAGAGCGTTCCCCTCCTTTTTTATTGAGGATACGAGCCCCTTTCGAGAGTGCATCGTCGATAAGTTCCTGTATATAATCAGGCTTATCAGGTTCGGGGAGCGGGGTGAGTTTTACCTCCGGATCCCAGGGGTTCCCGAATTTCAGTGAATCGACCACCTGACAAAACTGCTTTAGGAATTCCTCCCGGATCTTTTCGTGCACATAAACGATCTTAAGGGCAGTACAGCGCTGCCCATTGAAGGAAAGGGTTCCGGCTATGCATTCCTGTACCGTTAACGGCAGATTCGCGTCCGGCATAATTATGGCCGGGTTTTTGGCCTCCAGGCCAAGGACGAGCCTGAGCCGGTTGCTTTTGGGATGTTGGTCCTGCAGCGCATTGGCCGACTTGCTGTTCCCAATAAGCGCAAGAACATCAATTTTTCCAGTTTTCATAATCGGAGCGGCCACTGCCCTACCCCGGCCAAACAAGATATTGACCACCCCTTCCGGAAAACTATCTCTGAAAGCCTCCATCAGCGGGGTTATAAGCAAAACACCGTGTTTGGCAGGTTTGAAAATAGTTGTATTACCCATAATGATAGCCGGGATCAGCAGTGCAAATGTCTCATTGAGTGGATAATTATAAGGGCCGAGGCAAAGTACTACTCCCAGAGGCCCCCTGCGGATATGGGCATATACACCATCCTGTTTCGAGAATCGGGCACTGTTCCGATCCAATTGTTTGTAGTCTTCGATGGTGTCGTAAATGTATTCAACGGTTCGGTCAAATTCCTTTTCCGAATCCGGCAGGGATTTTCCTATTTCCCACATAAGGAGCTTTACGACCTGTTCCCGCTGGGCTTCCATTTTCCGGACAAAGGTTTCCATACATGCGATCCGGTCCCGAACTTTCATAGTTGGCCAGGTGCCTTTTCCCTCATCGTACGCATTCAGGGCAGCTTCCAGGGCTTCCAGGGCTTCCGGTTCCCCCATGGTAGGAATACTACCAAGCAGGGTTGGACTATAGGTATTACCCGAGGCTATGGTCGAATAAACCTCGGAGGTGGCTCCTTCCCAACTTCTTAATTTGCCGTTTACAAGATATTCCCGCTGGTGTATCGGGGTAGTTATCCTATATTTTTCTGGTATCTCACTCATAGCACTATCGTTTGGCTTGTCCGGTAATTTGTATATCCGCTTCTCTTTGAATGCCCCGGTTGGCAATCAGATTGCAGGCTTCATGGCCGTCATTGATTCCCGTAATCGGGCACCTACCACTTCAACCGGATGATTACGGATCACCCTGTTGACTTCAATTAGTTGTGCATTATCCACCCCGTTATTCTGATCCTCTCCAAATATTTTCCCTATTACAGTCGTTGAAAGGTTCTCCATGAATTCAGCGAGAAGCGGTTTGCATGCGTGGTCGAACAGGTAGCATCCATATTCGGCCGTATCAGAGATCACCCGGTTCATTTCAAAGAGCTTCTTTCGGGCAATCGTATTGGCGATAAGAGGGGTTTCATGCAGGGATTCGTAGTAGGCTGATTCGCCGATGATCCCCGATTCGGTCATGGATTCATAGGCCAGCTCCACACCTGCCCTAACAAAAGCCACCATAAGTAACCCCCTGTCGTAATATTCCTGCTCATCAATAGCCTGGGTCCCGGCTTCCGTTTTCTCGAACTGGGTTTCTCCTGTAGCCGCCCTCCATGTAAGAAGGTCTTCATCTCCCTTAGCCCAGTCGGCCATCATTGTGGTTGAAAAATGCCCGCTCATGATGTCATCCATATGTTTTCTGAAGAGGGGTCGCATGAGGTCCTTCAATTCTTCGGAAAGCCTGAAAGCTTCCAGTTTGGCCGGGTTTGAAAGGCGGTCCATCATGTTGGTAATCCCGCCGTACTTTAGACCTTCCGTTATGGTTTCCCATCCATACTGAACCAGCTTTGCCGCAAAATCTGCAGCCATTCCCTCAGCCACCATTTTGTCGAAACACAGGATCGACCCTGTTTGCAATAAGCCGCAGAGGATCGTCTGCTCTCCCATGAGGTCCGATTTTACTTCGGCCACAAATGAAGATTCCAGCACCCCTGCTTTATGTCCGCCCGTAGCTACCGCATAGGCTTTGGCCTGTGCCAGGCCTTTTCCTTCCGGATCATTTTCAGGATGTACCGCTATAAGGGTGGGCACGCCGAACCCCCTTTTGTATTCCTCCCTGACTTCAGACCCCGGACTTTTCGGGGCCACCATAATTACAGTGAGGTCCTCGCGAACCTGCATCCCTTCTTCCACGATGTTGAACCCATGCGAATAGGATATTGTAGCTCCGTTCTTCATCAGAGGCATTACAGCACTCACAACGGCTGTATGTTGTTTGTCCGGCGTCAGGTTGATCACCAGATCGGCCTGGGGGATCAGCTGATCATAGGTGCCGACTGTGAAACCGTTTTCCGTGGCATTCATATAGGATGCCCTTTTTTCCTGTATGGCAGCCTCGCGAAGCGTGTAGGAGATGTCCAGGCCGGAATCCCTCATATTGAGTCCCTGATTCAGTCCCTGGGCCCCACATCCCACAATTACAATCTTTTTTCCCTTCAGCGCCGAGACACCGTCCGTGAATTCAGAGGGATCCATGAAACGACATTTTCCCAGTTGCTCAAGTTTTTCCCGCAATGAAAGGGTATTGAAGTAATTCGCCATATGTATTCTTTTAATTGTGTTCTGGTTATGTTAGTAACTATTGTGCATGATGGAATTTTTCAAGCAGGGCCGTGATCGGCATTTCTGCCTTGGAAACCGCTATCCGGCCCGTACGGACGAATTGCATGATTCCAAAGGGTTCCAGTTCGTGGTACATTTGTTCGATTTCATGCCTTCGCCCTGTTTTGGCAAGAACAAAGAAATCTCTGCTAACCGTCACTATCTGGCTGTGGCTCTCTTTGATTATGTTCTGTATCTGCCGTTCGTCGAACAAAAGGTGAGAGGCAATCTTGAACAAGGCAGATTCCTGGTAAATCGTCTCCTCATCCGTATGATAGAAGGCCTTTATGACCTCGATCTGTTTTTCGATCTGAGCCACTATGTGACGGGTCCAGTACGCTGTTGTATAAACGACTATAGTAAATTTAGATACTTCTTCTATCTCTGATTTTGAAACATTTAAGCTCTCTATATTAATGTGACGCTTTAAAAATATTCCAGAGATGCGATTCAATAGGCCAACATGGTTTTCAGAATACACAGAAATAGTAAACCATTGATTTTCCATACTGCTGTACTTAAGATTTAATTGAATGTTCTTCTAACTATTATATTGTTATTTAAGACGGATATCGGAAACGGATGCTCCGGAAGGGATCATGGGAAACACATTATCTTCCTTTTCCACACGAACCTCAAGGAAGTAGGGTTCCTCTGATGCCATCATTTCGGAGACGGCATCTGACAGGTCCTCCCGTTTCTCGACCCTTCGGGCCTTGAGGTAATAACCTTCTGCAATCTTTACAAAATCCGGGTTTACCATAACCGTGGAGGCATACCGCCCTTCAAAGAATAGCTCCTGCCACTGCCTTACCATGCCGAGGAAATCATTATTCAACACCACGATCTTGACCGGTAATTTGTTTTGGTAGATGGTGGCCAGTTCCTGTATGGTCATCTGATAGCCTCCATCTCCGATAACAGCCACCACATCGCGGTCCATAGCACCCATTTTGGCGCCGATGGCAGCCGGAAGGGCAAATCCCATGGTGCCGAGGCCTCCGGAGGTAATATTGCTCTTCGATTTCTTAAACCTGGCGTATCGGCAGGTGACCATTTGATGCTGACCCACATCCGTGA
>JARRLI010000117.1:0-4773 GCA_037387145.1 Robiginitalea sp.
ATAGCTCAAGACTCCAGAGTTTGTTAATGATCTGGCTTATCTCGTCTCCCGGTATGGTAATGGGCTGACCGTCACGAAGGCCTGTATAGGTTTTAACTGTTTGCTCGTTATAGCTCTGAAGTCCTGTTACCTCTACCCCGCCGAGAATGTAAGTTTTCCCGTTTTCGTATGATAAGTCCTGGGCCGCGATTTGAAAGGTCAGCAGGAAAGTCAGTGTCAAAAGAAGAGACTGTGGTATTATCCCTCGCATACCACTAGTTAAGTTGTTCGCTCGTTTTTCCAAATCTACGTTCTCTGTTCTGATAACTCTTTATTGCCTCGATCAGATGGGATTCACTGAAATCAGGCCAAAAAACCTCTGTAAAATACAGCTCCGCGTATGCGATCTGCCAAAGCAAAAAATTACTGATCCGAAATTCCCCACTGGTTCGGATTAGCAAGTCCACGTCCGGTAAATCGTGCGTGTAAAGATGATTATTAATTGTGGTTTCATCAATACTGGCGGGGGAAATTATGTTATTTTTAACTTTGGTGGCAAGGGACCTGAAAGCCGAGGTCAATTCTTCCCTAGAACCATAGCTCAGGGCCAGAGTAAGGGTCATGGCATCGTTACCGCTGGTTTGGGTAATGACCTCGTTCAATTCCTCAAACGCCTTTTTCGGAAGTGTATTCATCCGCCCTATGGCATTCAGGCGTATGTTGTTTTTGTGAAGTGTTTTCAGTTCGTTCTTGAGGGAGGAAACCAACAGACTCATCAGGGTTTCCACTTCTATTTTCGGACGTTTCCAATTTTCGGTACTGAATGCGTACAGAGTGAGGTACTTGACACCAATCTTGGCTGCGGTCTCGACGGTACGCCGAACTGCCTTTACCCCGTTCTCATGGCCAAATACACGCATCTTGCCGCGCTCTTTGGCCCACCTCCCATTCCCGTCCATAATAATGGCGAGATGGGCCGGCAGGGGCCCCGTTTTGATAGATTCTATAGTGTTCATCCTTGTAGCTGCCTACTCAAAGCAATCCCGGCAGGGCTTCCTTCCAAAAGTATAGGTAATCGTAAGACCTGTAAACATATACCAGTCGTTACTAAAAATATTACCAAACTGAAAGGCTTCAAAATTCGTCCCCTCCGGATTGCTGGCATCCAGGTTATCCGTAAAGGTATACCTGGCACCAATTTCTAAACCCAATATCAGGTACTGGTTCAACCGGATCTTGGCTCCTCCCGTAATCGGAATTGCGAAAGATCCATCCCGTTGATTCAATTCGATCAACTGGCCGGCATCAAAATAATTAAAATCATACCTGAAATAGGTTAAACCCGTATACAGGTAAGGGGTAAACGCCGGCCCCAGTTTGTGGAGGTTATACTCCACAAAATTGAATTCCAGTCCTGCAGAGACCTCCAGTATGGATTGATCCATACTCAGGCCCCGCTGCTGTCTGGAACTGATGTCAGACTTGTTATCATCTGCCGTGAAGGAGCCATAAATGGCATGGGCCCTCCAGGCATAACGCTTGCTCTTGTTCCATTTGAAAAGGGCTCCAAACGCAGGTCCTGTTGGTGCGATGTAATTCATCCTTCCAACGTCCCCGATGTTGTTCACCCCGCCACCATACAATCCTACTTCGTAGGTTTGTGCACTGCCGGTAAGGGCAGTCAGCAGGAAAAGAACGGCAAAAGTGGTCCTCATCTATTCCAAAAGTTTGCAAATATAGCAAAATCAATGCCGCAAGGGCAGCGTTGCAGCTACAATTCTTTACTCTTTTGTTAACAGGGATTGGGAACTTTTATTGCCTGAGCAGGACGTCAATTCCTGCGATCTTCCCCCCAAAGCAACTTATTGCGGATTGTTTTCAGGAAACTTTCAGAGGTGTATTCGACCATTTTAATACTAAAATCAGCTTTGCGGACCCAAATTTCCGTTTCGTTGTCCACACTGGTAATCCTGGAGTCCAGGGATAGTAGATGCTCCGGTTCACGACCGCTAACCTTGAGGCGTATTTCCGTATCATCAGAGATGACCAGCGGGCGTGCATTGAGATTGTGCGGGGCTATAGGGGTGATCACAAGGGATCGGGCCGTAGGCATCATTACGGGTCCTCCACAACTGAGGGAATACCCGGTGGAACCGGTAGGGGTGGCAATGATTAGTCCGTCCGCCCAGTATGAAGTCAGGTATTCTTCATTGAGATAGGTTTCAACTGTAATCATCGAAGTGGTATCCTTCCGGCTCACGGTTACCTCGTTGAGCGCGAAGTCGAGACTATCTCCGTCAGAGGTTTCTTTATTGAGGCTAGCGGTCACCAGGCTTCGCTCCACAAGATGGTAGTTTCCATGAACAAATTCCTGAATCATCTCACGGACCTGCCCCTTCTGACAGGTGGAAAGAAAGCCCAGACGCCCGGTATTCACCCCCACAATGGGTACCCCAAGATCTTTGATGTAGGTGATCGCCCTGAGGATCGTTCCATCTCCTCCAAAACTGATAAACAGGTCAAAAGAAGCATCGAGGCCACCCTCCAGGTTGAATTGGTGCTCTATACGCGTATCCAGACCCAGAAACCGTGCGAATTCCTCCTCCATAGCCACTCCGGCCTGATGGCGGGAGAGTTCGCCCAGCAAGGTTTCCACAGGTTCAAGCACGTCCTGGCTGTACCCATGGCCATAGATGGCTACCTTCATCGTTTAGACATTTAAATATTTGTCGAGATAGTCTGAGCGCTGCTTGAGTTCTTCCAGGAATTTGTCGTCAGTGCTACCGGAGATCACATTGTAATCGTACCTGCGAAAGGTTTGCAGTACCTCATTGATGTTGGTATCACTGATCTTAAGGGTAATCTGGGCAGTTTCGTTCTCTATGGTGGTGATAAATGCCCCCAGCAGGCGCGTATTGTTCCTTTCAACGATTTGTGCCACCTGGCTGAAGCTGTAATCCCTCAAAGGTTTGGCTACCACCAGAATTACCCCGGGCTCTGTAAAAAAAGGCATATCCGTAAACAGGTCTACAATGTCGTTCAGGTCAAAATATCCGAGCACCCGGCTCTGGTCATCTACCACGGGCAGGATATTAGACTCGTTGCGCGAAAAGACTTGTAAAACATCAAGCCAGGTCGCTTCCGGACTCACCGAGAAGGCCTCCAGCTGATAACGAAAATCCTCTATAGGGCTGGTCTCCTGGAAACTGTCCAGATCCGCCTCACCCAATAAGCCCATAAAAGATCCCTCCTCTGTAATTGCCACATGGGAATACGTAGAATGCGTGAAAAAGTGAATCACCTCTTTAAGGGAATCTCCTACCTCAAAAACGGGAATCGTGCTTATTATGTGATCCTGCATGTGCATGACAAAGTGCGTTAGTGCAAATTACTAAATTTTGAACTGCAAAAGGTATACCGAATTCGTATTTTAGGCCCATAAAACGTAAATATTAGATGGAATGGTAAGGTTGAGCGTCAATGTAAACAAAATAGCTACCCTTCGTAATGCCCGGGGAGGAAATGTCCCCAACCTGGTACAGGTCGTAAAAGATATCGAATCTTTCGGGGCACAGGGGATCACCATCCATCCACGTCCGGATGAACGCCATATCCGTTACCAGGATGCCCGCGATTTAAAATCCGTGGTTCAAACCGAACTCAATATCGAAGGCAACCCCACTGCAACCTTTATCGACCTTGTGCTTGAGGTGATTCCCGCGCAGGTGACCCTGGTCCCGGATGCACCGGATGCAATTACCTCAAATGCAGGCTGGGACACCGTAGTGCACAGGGAATTCCTGTCGGAAGTTATCAACCGGTTCAAATCAGCCGGTATCCGGACTTCCATTTTCGTGGATCCCGACCCGGAAATGATTCGGGCCGCCAGAGAAACTGGACCCGACCGGGTGGAACTCTACACCGAGTCCTATGCCAACGGTTTTCCGGAAGACGCTGAGAAAGCCATAGCTCCCTATTCGGAAGCTGCAAAAGCCGCAGCCGAATCAGGCCTTGGCCTTAATGCCGGCCATGACCTGAACCTGGACAACATCCACTTCTTTCGCCAACAGGTGCCCTACCTTAAGGAAGTCTCTATTGGGCACGCCCTAATCTGTGAATCGCTGTATCTCGGCCTTGAGAATGTAATCAATATGTACAGGCATAAGCTCGTCTGATGGAACTGCTCTATTCTAACATATTGGGTGAAGGGACTCCGCTACTTGTACTACACGGTTTTCTGGGAATGTCTGATAACTGGAAAACCCTGGGGCGAAAGTACGCGGAGTCAGGCTATGAAGTCCATCTGCTGGATCAGCGGAACCACGGCCGTAGTTTTTGGTCAACTGAATTCGACTATCCTACCATGGCTGAAGATGTAAAAAACTATATGGATGCCAAAGGTATCTCAAGTGGAATCCTTCACGGGCATTCCATGGGCGGGAAGACCTCGATGCATTTTGCCTGCACCTATCCCGAGCGGGTTGACAAACTCATAGTAGTCGATATTGCACCCAAACAGTATCCCCCCCACCACCAATATATCATCTCGGCCCTTGCTTCCCTGGGCCCTGAGGATTTTACCTCCAGGACGTTAGCAGACAAGGCACTTTCGAGCCAATTGAAGGATTGGGGCATCAGGCAGTTTTTGCTGAAAAGCCTATTCTGGCAAGAACCCGGGAAGCTGGGGTTTCGGTTCAACCTGCAGGTCCTTAAGGACAGATTGGAGGAGATCGGCGCTAAGCTGGGGGCAGGCATGTTTTACGAAGGGCCTGTGATGTTCCTGAAAGGTGGGAG
>JARRLI010000118.1:0-4766 GCA_037387145.1 Robiginitalea sp.
TGGGAACATGCCACAGGAATAGATGGCGGCAACTATGGGCGGAATCACGGAATTGCATTTATAGGAAACAACGGCACGCTGGTATTGGACAGGGGTGGCTGGGAGGTCATTCCGGAAGTGGGGCACGAGAACTGGCGCAAACTCAAAGATCAGCCAAAAATGAAAGCAGTAGCCCTACAACAGTCTTCAAATGAGGGGCTGGGCAGGCATACGGATAATTTCCTGCAGGCAGTGCGATCTCGGGATGCATCCCTGCTTCGGGCACCTATGGAAGTAGGGTATCACGCGGCAAGGGTTTGCCATATGGGGAATGTGGCCTTTAAAACTGGGAACAAGGTGCTATGGGACGCGGAAAAAGGCGCTTTCAAATCTTCTATGGCCAATGAGGCAGCAAGGGTGCAGTACCATAATGGGTGGCGGCTTGAATAGCGGTTCCCTTATTTAGATCCCCCAAGGGAAACATCCTCTGAAACCCGCTGTTGAATAGGGGTTTCTTCAGATCCTCCAAGGGCTTCCTTGACAAAATACATGTTCATCATGCCCTTATTCTTAACATTCACCTTGCCGCGGTATTCGCAAATGAAATGATCCTTGACCAGCTGGTAGGTATTCTCCGAAATATTTATGTGTCCTGGCTCTGAATAAGATTCCATACGGGAAGCAATATTTACGGTGTCTCCCCAGATGTCATAGGCAAACTTTTTGGTGCCCACCACACCGGCCACCACGGGACCCGTATTGATGCCCACCCGAATCTCAAATCCCGTAACCTCGGAAAAGCCGTCTCCAGAAAGAACCTCAACAATGTCGCAAGCCAACTTTACCATTTTTACGGCATGATCCGCTGTGGGATGAGGCAGTCCTCCGTCACATATGTAGCAGTCCCGCATTGTTTTGATCTTTTCCAGCCCGTATTTTTCAACGAGCTGGTCAAAGCCCCTTACTTTTTTCGATATTGATCGTTGAGCCCGATCCCCTTACCAATTAGAATTACGGATTTCTGAAGGCGCCGCTCCCGGGTGGCGGGCTGTTTGGCAGATGCGATGTATTCCGCATAGTCCTTTTGCTTGTAGGGGGCCAGGGAGTTGAATTGTCCCTTCAGTTCAGTATTTTTATCTAGTAGTTGTGCCAGCTCAGGAGGAAGGATCACTGCTTTTGATTTGGTTTTTGGCAGCACGAGCCCGTTCCTGGCAATAGCAATAGCCTCCTCGATATATGCCCTGACCTGGGGGGGATCGATCTGGTCCGGATGGGTAAATCTCCAATGCCGCATCGCCCTGGTTTTGCCTTCCTGCGCATTGACCAAAACCCCAAGCGGGTCTTTCATAAAAACACCGTTGTAGAACCACAGGCCAAAATGGTTATTGAAAGCTAGAATCCCCAGGACATTTTTGCCTTCAAGGCAATAGACCGGGGCATTCCACTTCAGGGTTTCTTCCAGGTCGGTCTGAAGGGCGATTTCACGTAAATCCCCAATCCCGTTCTTAAAAGGACCCTCTTTTTCGAAATAGGCTTTTATACGGGCTTTTTTGTCCACGTTTCTAAGGGTTTGGCAGCAGTAAGTTCGCAAATTTTAACGATAACTTCAACCGCCTTCTGCATACTTTCCACGGGGATGTATTCGTATTTCCCGTGGAAATTATGCCCTCCGGCAAAAATATTTGGACAGGGCAGGCCTTTGAAACTCAACTGGGATCCGTCCGTACCCCCTCGTATGGGCTTTATTATTGGGGAAACGCCTACCGCCTTCATGGCTGCCTCGGCTACCTCCACAATCGGATATACCGGAAGTATCTGTTCCTTCATATTGAAGTACTGGTCCTGAAGGTCAAGGTCAATCTTTGTCTGGTATTTTTTGGCGGTTTGTTTAACGAGCTGGTGTAGAAGGGCTTTGCGCTTTTTGAATCGATCCTTGTCGTGATCACGTATAATGAGTTGTGCAAAAGCTTCTTCAACATGTCCTTCGAAGTGGTGCACGTGGAAAAACCCTTCCCGTCCGCTGGTCTGTTCCGGTACCTGCCCTGAAGGAAGTCCGGAAAGCAAGTCCTTCAGCACAGTGATCGCATTGATCATCTTTGCCCTGGCATATCCGGGATGTACGCTTTTTCCGGTTGCCTTTATTTCTGCCCTGGCCGCATTGAAATTTTCGTATTCCAGTTCCCCGATTTGGCTTCCGTCCACGGTGTAGGCCCATTCTGCCCCGAAGGCTTCGACGTCAAAATGATGTGCGCCACGGCCGATTTCTTCATCAGGGGTGAAGCCAATGCGGATCTTCCCGTGGGGGATTTCCGGATGTTCCAATAGATATTCCATGGCTGTAATGATCTCCGCTATGCCTGCCTTGTCATCTGCTCCCAGCAGGGTGGTCCCGTCTGTGACAATTAGGGTTTGACCCTCATATTGTCTTAACTCAGGAAAATAATCCGGAGAAAGGAGCGTATTGCTGCCTGCATTTAACAGGATATCCTTTCCGTCATAATTTTCGACCAGACGGGGCTGTACCCCTTCCCCCGAAAAATCGGGACTGGTATCGAAATGGGAAATGAAACCTATGGTGGGTACGGAACTATCCGTGTTCCCGGGAAGGGTTGCCATCAGATAAGCCCGCTCATCAAGGGATACCTCTTCCAGGCCCAGTTCAATAAGTTCATCCCGCAGTATGCGGGCGAGTTCCCATTGGCGTTCCGTGCTGGGGCATGTATCGGACCCGGGATCGCTTTGGGTATTTATACGGACGTACCTCAGGAATCGGTCTACCAGGTATTTCATTGATTTGTTTTGCACAAAAATAGCCGGAAAGGGCAAAGTAACCGCGCTTGTTTGTAATTTCATCCCATGAATCGGATACTAAAAATCCTTATCCTCATCGGAATGATCGCCGGCAGGTTGCACGGCCAGGATTGTGCACTTGGCATCGGGGGTACGGATCCCGGTCAGATTATGGAAGTCTTTGAGCTCGATGACGATCAAAAGGAGCAACTGCAGCATTGGGTGCAGGCCCTGGAATCAGAGAATACCCCGTTACAAAAAACGCTTGATTCGCTTCTTGCTATTCATCCACAGGAGACCCCGGAGCAGCTTACCGCACTGGGCCGGAAATTCGAAAACATTAAAGAAAAGATGGTCATGAACTCCCTGCGGTACGACCAGCTACTGTTAGGGATTTTCAGGCCGGGACAGTACCGGAAATATGAAATCCTGTGTAAACAAATCGGAAAGTTACCTCTGGAACCCGCCACTCCGACCGTTATCAAAGAAAAAGGAAACTAGACAAGGCAATAGCGAATAAGTCATAGGTACGCTGAAGGATAGTTTGTACTTTTGTCAAAAGTTTCTGCATTTTATGTACAAAAGACTGATCCGCCCGATCCTGTTTCAGTTTGATCCCGAAAAAGTACATCATTGGTCCTTTACTGCAATCAGGTTATTATTCGGCCTGGGCCTTGGTCCGATCATCCGAAAGGTATTCACTATGCGGGATGCCCGACTCGAGCGTGAGGTTTTTGGATTGCTGTTCCCGAATCCTGTAGGTCTGGCTGCCGGGTTCGACAAAGACGCCCGGCTTTATAAGGAATTGGCCGGTTTTGGATTTGGATTTATTGAGATTGGCACACTTACCCCCAAGCCCCAGCAGGGGAATCCCAAAAAGAGACTTTTCCGACTCAGGGAAGACCAGGCGATTATCAACCGGATGGGATTTAATAATCAGGGAGTCCAGGCAGCGGTAACACGATTGAAAACCCCCCATAAGGTTATTGTAGGGGGGAATATTGGTAAAAATAAAATCACCCCCAATGCGGATGCCGAAAAAGACTATCTCTATTGCCTTGGTGAACTCTATCCCTATGTAGACTATTTTGTGGTCAATGTGAGCTCGCCCAATACCCCGGGACTTCGTGAATTACAGGACAAGGAGCCATTGACGCGATTGCTCAGGATCCTAAAAAAGGAAAGTGCCGACATCGCCAAGGCCCTGAAGGGGAAGGAGAAGCCAATTTTACTTAAAATCGCCCCGGATTTGAACGATTCTCAGCTTTTGGATATAATCGATATTGTTCAGGATACCGGCATTGATGGGGTGATCGCCACCAATACTACGATCGAGCGGAAAAATTTGCAGGCTTCAGAAACCCTTGTAAAGGAATCCGGCGGGTTGAGCGGCAAACCCCTTACGGACCGCAGTACTGAGGTAATCCGCTTTCTTGTGGAAAAGAGCGGGAATAAGTTCCCTGTGATCGGGGTGGGGGGAATACATTCACCACAGGATGCCCTCGACAAACTCGATGCCGGAGCTAGCCTTGTTCAATTATGGACGGGTTTCGTCTATGAAGGACCGGGTTTGGTTAAGCGGATCAATAAGGCGGTACTCAATACAACAAAATGATTAGGGGGGGATATTCGAGCCTAAGTTCTTCATCGCAAACCCTTATTTTTATATATACATGGCCTATGCAAACATTCCTACCCCTGATATGTTTTCAATAGAAAGTTCCCCCTAAATCGCTTTAGTAGACCCATATGTAGCCAAAGTTCAAGATGTTGCGCATTTAATTTTTGCTTAAATCGCAAAGAGGAATTGTTGAAATAATTAGAAATACTGTAACACTGAGTTTTACCTTCAGCAGCCAGCAGGTTATAACACTGATATCTTAGGTAAGGGGCCAGGTTTTTTCCTCGAAATGCCTCAAAGGTGTACATGTTTTCGAGATAGGCTTCATTTGAATTTAATTTAAATTCTTTTCCTCTATAAAAAAAGGAACCTAAAC
>JARRLI010000119.1:0-10551 GCA_037387145.1 Robiginitalea sp.
CCTTCTGAAATGATGGACTTGCTGAACCCTCCTGCCGCCAAATATCCGAGAATCGAGGGGGATGTAAACGGCCACCAACGTAACTGGGTGGAAGCCTGTATGAACGGGGGCACTACTTCTTCAGATTTCAGCCGTTCCGGACCTCTTACTGAGTCCGTGCTTATGGGGAATCTGGCAATCAGGGCCTTTCAGTACAAACCCCTGAAACCCGGTAAAAAAGCTGGGGACTCGGATCCGTTTCAATACCCCGGACGAAGAAAGATCCAGTGGGATGGTGCCAACATGCGCGTGACTAATTTTGAGGATGCCAACCAATGGGTACAGGGATCCTACCGGAAGGGGTGGGAACTGCGATAGATCGCCTCATATATTTTGCTAGAACAGTGTTAATTGCCCTGTTTTGTAACGGGAATGCAGTGTCTTGTTTAACCTGGGGGACTCCCGGCCGTCAAAGTACATTTTTTTGGCCACGGCTGCCATGCTGTGTATTTGCCCTGCAACCGGACCCTCTCCTTTGTTCCTGATCCCAAACCGGCTATCATTCAAAGTGCCTCCATGGCATTCCCGGATCTGTTGCAGAACTTTTTCTGAACGGTCCGGCATGGCCTTTTCTATCCAGGAAGTGAAGATTTGACCAATAGCGCCATTTAGGCGTACTACGTTCAGTCCGAAGGATCGGGCTCCGGCATCGGCAACGCTTCTTGCCAGGTCCATCAGCTCATGACTGTTGATCCCCGGAATAATGGGGGCTAGCATTGCGCTGACGGGAATCCCGGCATTGGATAATTTCTCGATGGCCTTCAACCGCTGGGCGGTGGTAGTAGTCCTCGGCTCCAATAACCTGCGGGTATTCTTATTCAATGAAGTCACAGAAATGTATACGCTTACCAGCCCGAACCGATGCAGCTCTGACAACAAGTCAAGATCGCGAAGCAGGAGGGAGTTTTTGGTAATAATCCCGACAGGGTGCCGGTACTTCAAAAACACCTTGAGGCAGGCCCGTGTAAGTCTGAATTTTTGCTCGGCCGGTTGGTAACAATCCGTATTTCCTGAAAGGACTATCGTATTTGTCTTCCAATTAGGCTTTCGCAGGTGGGATTCCAGAAGGGCAGGGGCATTTTCCTTTACCAGGATACGGGATTCAAAATCAATCCCAGGGCCATACCCCCAGTATTCATGGGTGTTACGCGCATAGCAGTAAACACAGCCATGTTCGCATCCCTGATAGGGGTTCATGCTATATTCCATCCCTACATCCGGGCTGTTAACCTTGTTTACAACAGATTTTGGATGCACCTTGATATAATGCGTCCTGATGGAAGTATCTTCTCCTTCCTTGTAGCAGTATTCCTGGTAATCCGACCTGGTTTCATGAGACTATTGATCAAATCTGTTGGCGACCCGCTGCTGGGCACCGCGTCCCCTGATAAAGGAAGAGTGATTCTTTTGAGACAATTTAATGGAATAAATCCAAATATATGGATATTATCCTAATATATTTTCTTTTTATTGAAAATAGTCCCCTGGCTAACTCCGGACATCAATGGCCACAAGTTGTTTACGGCTGCCCTGTTTGGCATAGAACCAGATCTGGTCACTTGCCTCATCTATAAAGGGCATAGAAACCATCAGGGGCAGCCTGGCTTCCTTGCTGTCGATGATCTTCTCGTAAGTCATCTCACCAGCTTCATCCAGACGGATAACGAATACATTGCGGTTGCGGCTCATGCCTTGTTTGAAAATCAACCGTTGGTTATTGATGAGCTGGGGCTCGTCAGTAGCTGTACAGATAAAAAAATACGTTTGCCCATCCTTGGTGTAAGAACTGTAGGAAGCATAGGCGCCATCTCCCTGGGTCACTTCCGTTTTATTGATATTGCGTGCCCATTTCAGATTACCATCCGGGTCTAGTTTAACACTGACTATATCGTTATGGTGAAATCGCTCCACTCGTATCCTTCCCCCACTGGCATTAGCCTGCATGCTTTCGGTAACAAAAAATTCTTCAGCATTGAAAAGCAGGGAACCATCCTCTGTAAAGTAGGCCCCCTTGAAAACAAGGTTCTTGATTACCTTGTCTGTTTCCTTTCCAAACTTATCCAACATGAACTGTTTGGTGAACGGATTGTATTTCCGCTTCAGAATGCTGAGATCTGCGGGGTCCACTTCAAAATACTGAAGGCCGTTGTACCTGTTGTCTTTCCGATCGGCATAAAAACCTGCACAAATGAGTTGGTTTTCTCTCCATAGCGGTTTGATAGCTTCTGAATATTTGCCCTGAATGTCAAAGACCTGGGACTGGATTCCCTTCTCAGAGAGGCTGATCAATTCATATTGGAACTTTCGCTCCTCCTTTTTAAATCTCTTTTTCTTGAAATAGGCCTTCCCAACCAGGTAAATAGAAGATAAATCTGGAGCCACTGCCACCTCCTCAAAGGCATAATTCTTATCTTGACTAAGCACCGAAAAATCAACATTCATAAGCTGTTTCATCTGATTGTTGAAAACAAGGATGCGGTGTGTGTGTACTTCCTTCATCTTTCGCTGGATGCTGATAGCAATCGTGCGGGCGTCCGGATCTGAAAGGACAGTGGTGGTAAACCCTGATTTAAAATTCCGGTTGAAGTAGTTTTTTTCCAGGGGCTGGTCTACATAATCAGAGGCGATTGTCAGAATAGGTATGACCTCAAATTGATACATCCCTACCGGGCTTTGGTGGAGGCTGTAAATGTAAGCGGCCTTCTCCTGGTCATATTCCAGAAACAACAGGTAAATCTGACCATTGGCCACGAAACCATGCACAAAATCAGCACCCTTGAATTTATAATTATATTCATCCAGAAGTTCCAGGTCTTTACTGTAGCGCTCAATGAGGTAGCCCTTTGGGTGCAACATTAGGCCCGTATAATAGCCCCTCACAAGGATCTTCTCATCGGAGGTTGTTTCCGTAAATGAAAGGAGGTTTGAATATTTATACCGATCCTTATATTTCTCTCCAAAACGATATTCCAGGGGCATTTCCTGAGCTTGGACAGCCCATGCCGACAGGATGCCTGCAATCAGCCAAAGGGTTCGTAACATGTAGGCTCAATTTGGGTTCAGAAGCCGGGAAAATCAGGAGGTCTCTTTTCCAGGAATGCAGTGGTGCCTTCCTTGAAATCCTCGGTGCCGAAACATCGTCCAAATGCCTCAATTTCAGCCTGAAATCCGGGTTTCTTACTACTAAAACCCGCATTTATCGCTTTTATTGCATACGCAATAGCAACAGGGGAGTTTTTTGCGATTTGAGCTGCTAGCTTCCGGGCCAGTCCGATTAATTCTTCCTGAGAAGTCACATGGTTCACCAGGCCGATCTCCAAAGCCCTTCCGGCATCGATCATCTTCCCGGTAAGGATAAGTTCCATGGCCCTGCCCCTGCCAACCAGAATGGGAAGTCGCTGGGTTCCACCATAGCCCGGAATCACTCCCAGGGATACTTCGGGCAATCCCATTTTGGCATTTTCACTGGCAATCCTGAAGTGACAGGACATTGCCAGCTCCAGTCCCCCTCCGAGGGCGAATCCGTTGATGGCAGCGATTACCGGAGTTTTCAGTTGTTCCACCAGGTCGAAGAGTTTCTTTTGCCCGCCAGCCGAAAGTTCCTGTCCTTCCTGCTCATTAAAATTTGAAAATTCAGCGATGTCTGCCCCTGCTACAAAGGCTTTGGGGCCTTCTCCGGTGAGAATGATCACTTTGACATCAGTGTCTGCCTCAAGGTCGGTAAAGGCCTCATGGAGCTCAGAAATTTGTTGTTGATTTTGCTTTCGGTATCCATACGGTAAACACGGATCCTTTTCCTGGCTGAGAGGTGAAATCTATATTCCCTCCGTATGTTTCGACAATGGTCTTAACCATCCCCAGGCCCAGGCCCATTCCGCTGGATTTGGTGGTGAATTTTGGCTCAAAGATCTTGTCTTTGAACTCAGCTTCAATGCCCTTGCCGTTATCCGCAACGGTAATCTTCGCCATGTCTGCATCAGAATTCACGGATACCAGAATACGGGGGTCGGATACTTCAGGTACCGCCTGGATCGCATTTTTGACAAGGTTTGTTATGACCCTTATAAGCTGGGTCCGATCCATCTTTGCAATCAATGTCTCTTCATCGGTCAGGAAATGAATATACGTTTCATTGAAGATGTCCAGTGCCAGTTTCACTACTTCCACCACATTGAGCGTTTCATTTTGCTGAGCCGGCATTTTTGCAAAATTGGAGAAAGCCGAGGCAATGCTGCTCAGGGTATCGATTTGCTGTATCAGTGTCTTGGAAAATTCCTGAACCTTGCTTTCTATCTCCGGATCTTCCGGGTCGAACTTGCGCTCAAAACTCTGAACACTAAGACGCATGGGCGTTAGTGGGTTCTTGATTTCGTGAGCTACCTGTTTTGCCATTTCCCGCCAGGCTTGTTCCCGCTCACTACGGGCTAATTTTGCGGCACTAAATTCCAGTTCATCGATCATGCTGTTATAGGAATCCACCAATTGTGCTATTTCTTCGCTCGGATTCTCGATCAGGATTTTCTCATTGGTCCGGGCAAGCCTGGTCTGATTTAGCTTTTCGGTAATGGTCAGCAGGGATCTGGTGATATATTTTGAGATGAAGTAAGCCAGCGCAATAGCCAGCAGGAACATGATGAAATAAACCGCGCCCAGACGCAGCAGGAACTCCTGCAGCTCCTTGTCATAAAAGGAGTTCTCTTCGTAATAAGGCAGGTTGAGGATCCCGATGGGTTTGAAGTGATCGTCTGTGATGTAAGAATAGGAAGCCTGGTACTTGAAGCCTGCCTCTGCACTGGCCTCTACATAGCGTTTGTCTTTGCTGCCCCTGAGGGAATCAAGCACATGGGGTTCCAGGCGGGCTGAAACCGAATCGCTGTCAAATTTCGGATGCGAACTTTTGATAAGGCGACCCTGCAGGTCGTACAAATTGAAATTAGTTTTCTGAATAATCGCAATCCGATAGATTTCATCCCTGAAAATCAGGGGGAGGTATTCGGTGGTGATCGGATAGGTGGTTCGCTGCAGGGCAAAGGTAATCGCCTGCTTGATCTGTTGTTCTTTCCTGCCAAGGCGGTCTTCGTGATAGTCTCTGGACTGCTCTCTGTACTGGTACACGGTCACCCCTGCAATCAGCACAGAAGCGATCAGCACCAAAAGGATCATGGAGACAAAAATCCTCGAACGCAATGATAACTTCCTGAACAAGCTCCCGGATTTACGCGTAAAGATAGCAATTATCGAGCCAAAACACACCCTTACATGCAGCCTCAAACCAGCCTGTACTAATCATTCTGATATCCTAAATAACGGGCTGAACCCTGTCAACCTCCCTTGCGGATCCTTTTGTAGAGGCGGATCCCCAGCATTAGAAATATGGCCAACCCTATAAGGCCCAAAAGTCCATAGACCCATTGAAAACTGCTTTTCAGGATTGCCAGGAATACGACGGCAAAAAGGATAAGGGTTGCCCCTTCATTCCAGATCCTCATAAAATGAGACGTATAGCTGAAATCCCCCCGTTGGAATCGAAGAAACATCTGGTGGGTCTTCAGGTGGTAAATTATCAGGAGCAGTATAAACCCCAGCTTGATATGCATCCACGGCTGGGAAAGCCAGGCAGGCATTATCCAGAGAAGCAGGACGGCAAAAAAAGTACAGAGGACCGCAGAAGGCCAGGTTATGATATACCATAGTCGCCTTTCCATAATCCTGAACTGGGAGGCGAGCACGTCTCCTTCAGCCTCAGGTTTCCCACGGGACTCAATATGGTATATAAATAAGCGTGGCATGTAAAAAAGGCCTGCAAACCATGTTACCACGAAAATAAGGTGAAGGGACTTTATGTAATTGTAGTATTCTTCCATTCCTACTGGTAAACATACATCAATGGGACGAAATCAGAAAATTCACCTGGGGAATCCAGCGGGGGTTTCTCTCAGGGGGTATCTCGGTTTTGCAGGAACCTGCGGGCACCATGGGAAACCAAAAACACGACAAATGCGGGGACCACCCAGCCCATTTGATAGGCTTGCATCGGCCACGATCCGTTAAGCAGTTCCAATGGCCCCCCAAAGCCAATGCTTCCCATAAAATCGGGTATACTAAAGAGGAGTGTGGTAATAACAACTACCCTGAATACAGCAGGTGGCGCCCATTTTTCAGGCATCGCATTTAGAAGGATCAGCACGATGGTAACCGGGTATATAAACATCAATGGAGGAAGGGCAACAGCGATAATATAATCCACGGGCAGCTGCCCTATCAGGACCCCGAGAAGACAGCCGCAGAAAGCGGTTGTCCTGTAAACGCTTTTTGAATTCCCGAATTGGGACTGCAGGAAATCCGAGGCCCCCGTTACAATCCCAACGGCTGTGGTAAAACATGCCAGGGCGATTAGGATACTCAAAAATACATTCCCCTGGTAGCCGAGCGCCCAGGTGCTCATCACCCTTAACACCTCGGTACGGCTCGCATCCCCTTCAAATTCCCCCTGCAGCAAAGCCCCGGATAAAATAAGACCGGCGTACAGGAGCAATAACCCAAGCCCGGCCATCCAGCCGGCCCTGGACAGATGCAGGAACCGCTCCCGGGTATCCATCCCCGGGTATTCCAGGTTCATGGAGATAAGCACTACCCCTCCTACCACAACCGCCCCGATTGCATCAAAGGTCTGATATCCTTCTAAAATTCCGGATGCTATAGGATATTCCAGGATGCCCGTGTCCAGCGGCCCGGGATTACCCCATATTACACTCCCAATCAAGATTATGAGAACGATCAGTATAATTGGAGTAAGGTATTTTCCGATCAGCGGAGTGATTTTGGAACGGTTGGTCACCAACAAATACACAAGCCCAAAGTAACATATGCTTGTAAGGAGGGATGAGGTGCCAAAAAAAGGGGCGATTCCCATTTCATGTGTTACGGATGCTGTTCTCGGTGCCGGCAAGGAAATCGAAATGGCATATACCAAATAACAATAAACAAGGCTGAAGGCCGGAGAGACCTTTTTGCCAAAATCAAACATGCTTCCCTGTAATCTGGCATGCGCGAGAATGCCCAGCATCGGGATAACCACAGCCGAAATACTAAACCCGATGCCGGTAAGCCACCAGGAATTCCCTGATCGGAACCCCAACTGTGGCGGCAGGATCAGGTTCCCTGCTCCAAAAAAGAGGGAGAACAGAGCCAGGGCCAGTACCAGATCAGATTTACGCTTCATTTTTTGGATCATTGCCCAATAATTTTATTTCCCCCTGCTTTTTCGGCTGGAAATTTACTGTTTCCGCCTAAATGGTAGGTGTTTTGTCGAAAAAAACCATAAAAACATCCGAGATGCTCAATAAAAAAGAACAATGTTGCGTTGGAAGGAAGTCTAACAGCGTTTAAAATTAAATTATTCGAAAATATTACAGCAAGGACAGCACAACCAGCTACCGACCCCAAAAACCTACTACTATGAAGAAATTCCTCTGCAACATCTTCGGCCATAACTACACCGTTTCAAAAAACGTCACCTCCCATATCAAGGAATACTCCTGTGTCCATTGCAGTAAGCAAGTAACCACTGATGCCAGCGGAAACCTCTCGCTGCTAACCCCAGAGCTTCGGGAAATCAATCAAACCCTGGAAAGCATCTATCAGAAAAGGAAGCAGCACCATCAACAGCAGCCTGCCTGAAGCCTAAGAATGCCCGAAAGCATCCCAGCCACGGGCCGTAAGGGGAATACTATTTCCTCCCCTGCCGATCATCTGGGCACCCGTTCCCTTTTCAGTCAAATGACCAATCACCGTTAGGTTGGGGTTTCCTTTTATCTTTTTATAGTCCTCCTGAGCTATCGTGAACAAAAGTTCATAATCCTCTCCACCGCTTAGGGCAACGAGGGAACTATCGAGGTTGAACTCTTCACACGTACTGATTACAAGCGGATCCAGAGGTATTTTTTCTTCGTATAAATGACATCCTGTCCCGCTGGATTTGCACAAATGAAGTATTTCGGAAGACAATCCATCGCTTATATCGATCATAGACGTTGGGCATACCCCAAGTGCACTTAACAATTCGACAATATCCTTCCTGGCCTCGGGCTTCAATTGCCGTTCCACAATGTAATGGTAGGGGTCCAGGTCAGGCTGGTGATTGGGATTTACCTTGAACACCTCCTGCTCCCTGCGCAGTACTTGAAGTCCCATATATGCCCCTCCCAGGTCCCCGCTAACCACAAGCAGGTCATTGGGGTTTCCGCCGCCCCGGTATACTACCTGATCAGGAGCTGCCTGTCCCAGGGCTGTTATTGAAAGGATCATCCCCTTGTTTGATGAAGTAGTATCCCCACCCACTACATCAACCCCATAGATCCGGGAAGCAAGGGCTATGCCCTGGTACCTCCTCCAGGGCCTCAAGAGGAAACCTGTTGGAAACCGCAACGGAAATGGTAATTTGTGTTGCCTCCATATTCATGGCATAGATATCGCTCAGGTTTACTACAACAGCCTTGTAGCCCAAATGCTTGAGTGGCATATAGCCAAGGTCAAAGTGAACTCCCTCCACGAGCATATCGGTGGTAACTCCCATGTGCCTGCCATCGATCTCGATAACCGCTGCGTCGTCCCCTATGCCCTTGAAAGTAGATGCCTGCACAATAGGCAGGTTGTCTGTGAGGTGGGATATCAATCCGAACTCGCCCATCTTTTCGAGTTCGGTCCGGCCTGATTCTTTGCTTTTTATCATATCGCAAAAGTAATACGCTTCGGTCATAAAACGACATTCCAAACCTTGATTATAAATATGATTTTGAATAGAATGCTGTCCGTAAATTCAAGATTCAGAGAAGCCAAATCCACAACCTTCCGGGTCTCATAGTTTTTGCCAATGAACAGATACGTTATAATAATGTTAGTTAGGTGTATAAAGTGCCGTTAACTTGCTATATTTGTGGGCTATTTAGATTAATTCCAATTAGTGATGATTACAGTTTCGGATTCAGCAAAGCAAAAAGTAATCTCCCTTATGCAGGAAGAGGGTTTTAATGCAGACCGTGATTACGTCCGGGTAGGCGTAAAAAGCGGAGGTTGCAGTGGCCTGTCCTACGAGTTGAAGTTCGACCGGGAAATCGGGGATGCCGATAAGGTCTTTGAAGACAATGCTGTACGCATCATCGTAGACCGGAAAAGCTTCCTGTACCTGGTTGGAACTGTCCTGGAATTTTCAGGTGGCCTCAACGGGAAAGGTTTTGTGTTCAATAATCCAAATGCCCAGCGCACCTGTGGGTGTGGAGAGAGCTTTTCCTTATAAAAACTATAGAATAAGCCCCTTTTAGGGAGCTGCCAACAATTTATAAAGATGGCGTATACCGAAGAAGAACTGAAGAAGGAACTGGAATCGAAGGAATACGAATACGGTTTCTACACGGATATTGAGTCTGACACCTTCCCGAAAGGCCTAAACGAGGAAATCGTAGTGGCTATTTCCAAAAAGAAGGAAGAACCGGACTGGATGACCGAATGGCGGCTGGAATCCTTCAGGATTTGGAAGGAAATGACAGAACCGGAATGGGCCAATATCAGATATAAAAAACCTGATTTCCAGGAAATCTCTTACTATTCGGCTCCTAATAAAAAGCCCAAATACGATAGCCTCGATGAAGTGGATCCCGAATTGCTGGACACCTTCAAAAGATTGGGGATACCTCTCGAAGAACAGAAGGTTCTGGCCGGAGTAGCGGTAGATGTGGTTATGGATTCTGTTTCGGTCGCTACCACCTTTAAGAAAACCCTGGCCGAAAAGGGTATTATTTTCTGTTCTATATCTGAAGCCATCCGCGAGCATCCCGAATTAGTTCGCAAATACATCGGCTCGGTGGTTCCCCAGAAGGACAACTTTTACGCCGCGCTGAACTCCGCCGTGTTTTCCGATGGTTCCTTCTGCTATATTCCTAAAGGCGTGCGCTGCCCAATGGAATTATCCACCTATTTCCGGATAAATCAGGCGGGCACGGGTCAATTTGAAAGGACCCTGGTCATTGCAGACGAAGGCAGCTATGTCAGTTACCTTGAAGGGTGTACAGCGCCGTCGAGGGATGAGAACCAGCTCCACGCAGCAGTAGTGGAACTGATCGCCCTGGATAATGCAGAAATTAAATATTCCACGGTGCAGAATTGGTTCCCAGGTGATAAGGAAGGGCAAGGAGGAGTATATAATTTTGTGACTAAACGCGGGTTGTGCGAGGAGCGTGCAAAGATCTCCTGGACTCAGGTCGAGACTGGCTCGGCCATTACCTGGAAATATCCTTCCTGTGTACTTAAGGGGGACTATTCCATAGGTGAGTTTTACTCTATAGCAGTGACCAACAATTACCAGCAGGCCGATACGGGCACCAAAATGATCCACCTTGGAAAGAATACCAGGAGTACCATTATTTCCAAAGGAATTTCAGCAGGTAAATCGCAGAACAGTTACCGGGGTCTGGTACAGGTGAATTCCAGGGCTGACAATGCCCGGAATTTCTCTCA
>JARRLI010000120.1:0-4718 GCA_037387145.1 Robiginitalea sp.
CCCGATATGACGCCAATGCTATCCCGGTATACCTGGACGGGGTGGCACGCCGGCCAAAGGCCGAACATACCCTTACCAGCAAGGAGGTGGCTGTGAGTTATGCCGCCTTCCGGACCCTGAACGAGTATTATTACTCCGACGAGGCCCTTTTCCGCGGCTTTATGATGGGCCTTGGACTGGATCCGGATGATATGAGCTCGGATCCCACCAGCCCGGTGGGGATCGGAAACCTGGCAGCCAAAGCGGTGATCGAAGCTCGCAGGCAGGACGGAGCCAACCAGTACGGGGAAGAAAAGGGTTCAAACGGCAGACCTTATTTTGACTATACCGGTTACAACCCGGTGAATTCTGTTGAAGAAAATATAGATATCAACCGATGGCAACCGAAGTATTTTGTCGATGACACGGGAAAAAGATATGCCCCCGGATGCCTGACCCCATACTGGCAGAAGGTACGTCCCATGACCCTGGATTCGGCCGGCGAGTTCCGCCCGGGCCCACCCCCCATGGTTGGGTCCGCGCAATTGGAGCAGGAGGTGCGGGAAGTAATTGAAATGCAGGCCAATCTCACCGATGAGGATAAGGCTCTGGTGGAATTTATGCGTGACGGTCCTAAATCTGTACAACAAGCCGGACACTGGTTAAAATTCGCTCAGGATGTCTCGCGAAGGGATTCCCACACACTTGATGAGGATGTTAAAATGTATTTCCTGAACCAGATAACTGCGATGGACGCCTTCATCGCCTCCTGGGATTCCAAGATGTTCTATGATTTTGCCCGCCCCTATGCACTTGTCCATGACTACTACCAGGACCAGGTGATAGAGGCCTGGGGAGGACCGGGGAAAGGTGTGATTAAGCTTCCCGGTAAGGAGTGGAGGCCGTACTCACCAGAATCATTTCTCTGCCCCCCGTTTCCAAGCTATACCTCAGGTCACAGCACCGTGAGCGGAGCATGTGCAGAAGCCCTAAGATTGTTTACAGGAGATGACTATTTCGGAGAAGAAGTACAACTCGTTCCTGGAGCACTGACCGAAGTTGATCCGGCACATTACGGGGATACGGTCACCCTGGTATTCCCCACCTTCACCCAAGCAGCCGAAATGGCTGGGATTTCCAGGGTTATGGGAGGCTATCATATACAGGCAGACAATATTGCCGGATTGGAACTGGGGCGGGATGTAGCCCATAAGGCCTGGGGATTTTACCAGAAGCATCTTGGAAAGCCAGAGGGCTCATGAGCAAGCAGGGATTCCCTGTTCATTAAAATATCAAATAGCACGCCTATGAAAATAGTATCGCTGGAAACAGCAGCTTCTTATGTGGAATCCGGAAACCGGATTTTTGTTCAGGGAGCCGCCATGACTCCGAATGTACTTATAAATGCAATTTGTGAACGTTATCGGGAATTGGAGGAAGTTGAGATCATCTCCATCCATACGGACGGCGTAGTTAACTATGCCCTGCCACCCTATAACAAGGCGTTCAAGATCAACACCTGTTTCGTAGGTTCCAACGTCAGGAAGGCCGTAAATACCAACCAGGGGGATTATATTCCAATATTCCTGAGTGAGATCCATCTGCTTTTCAGGCGGAATCTCCTTCCTCTGGATGTTGCAGTAGTCCAGGTTTCCCCACCGGACAAACACGGATATTGCTCCCTGGGGGTGTCTGTGGATATTACCCTTCCCGCCATCCAAACGGCCAAAAAGGTAATTGCACAGTTAAACCCTCATGTACCCAGGACCCATGGTGACGGCATTATTCATATCAGCCAAATTGATGCCCTTGTGGAGATTTCAGAACCAATCCATCCCTACCCGCAAACAGCGATATCCCAAACCGAGGAAAAGATTGGAAAATATGTCGCTTCTCTTATCGAAGATGGTGCCACCCTTCAAATGGGGATCGGCAATATCCCCAATGCAGTATTGAAAAACCTCGAAGGTCACCAGCGCCTGGGGGTTCATACCGAAATGTTCTCCGATGGATTGCTGCCCCTGATCGAAAAAGGGATTATCACAGGAGAGGAAAAAGAAATAAAGACCAATAAGATAGTAACCAGTTTCGCGGCGGGATCGCAGGAATTATATGATTTCCTGGACGATAATCCCCTGGTGCACTTCAAGGAAGCAGCCTATACCAATGATACCACCCTTATCCGTCGCAATCCCAAGGTTACTGCCATAAACAGCGCTATCGAAATCGACCTGACGGGCCAGGTCTGTGCAGACACTATCGGAAGTTTTCAATATTCCGGGGTAGGCGGGCAAATGGACTTTATCCGGGGGGCTTCCCGCTCCATAGGTGGTAAACCCATCATCGCCCTGAACTCCGTTACAGGGAAAGGGATTTCGAAAATAACCCCCTATCTGAAGCACGGCGCTGGAGTTACCACTACCCGCGCCCACGTACACCACGTAGCTACGGAATATGGAGTAGTCAACCTGTATGGGAAAAATCTGCAACAGCGGGCCCGTGCATTGATATCCATAGCCCATCCGGACCACAGGGAGGCGCTGGAAGCGGCTGCCAGGGAGCGGTTTGGTTAAAGGATGTGGTCAACCTGAAAAAGAAAAGGGAGGTTCCCCGGATATGGAAGCCCCCCTTTTCCTAAACAGCAACTAACACTATATCTTAAAAGTAATCACCGGTATAGGAGAGTGATTGGTAATATCTTCGCCTATACTTCCCATAAAGAAGTGGGAGATCCCCTTTCTTCCATGGGTGGGGATCCCAACAAGGTCCGCCTGAATGGTGTCACAATAGTTCAATACCCCCCGTTCTACACTGTAATCACTGTATTTCGCAACTTCCATACCTGTTTTGGCCTTCTCCAGGAATTTTGAAATCTGTTCATTCATATCCCCGTGGCTAAGGAAATGGTCTCCGGGAGTGTTGATATAAACGGCCTTAAAAGTTGCATTTAATTTATTGGCGAATTCTTTCGCCTTCAGGAAAGCATCCACATTTTCCTCCTTAAAGTCACAGGCAAAAACAAAGGTGTCTATCTTGAACTCCGGCCTGCGTTTTTTAACCACTATCACAGGAACATTGGAATTGCGGACTACGCGTTCGGCGTTCGATCCTATGAAGATTTCCTGCAAGCCATCTGTTCCGTGGGAACCCATCACAATAAGGTCAGCATTGTGCTTTTCCGATATCTCGTTGACCTCAGAAAACACCTTGTAGTGCTTTATGACCGGTGTGATCTTTATCTCCTTCAGATAGTCCTTGTCCAGAAATTCCCTGAGTCGCTTTTCAGCGGCTTTCAGCAGGAATACAGTTTGTTCCGGATGATAGGCCTCCGAGGAGGAAATCATGGCGTAGTTCAATTCCAGCATATGCAATATGATGATCTCCGATCCATGCCTCTTTGCAAGGGATGCTGCCACCTCAAGGGCGTATTCGGATTGCTTAGAAAAATCGACTGGTACGATAATAGTTTTCATGGTAATGGGATATTTGATTAGACCGTCATAGAAAATAACCTAGTTTCCCGGGCTTTATTGTGTAAACGCAGGTCAAAGGCCATACAGATATTGCGGATAAACATTCGTCCGCTCTCTGTTACGAGCAGCTGCTCGGGTTCCATTTGCACGAGGCCATCGGCCTCAGGTTCTGAAAGTCGTTCCCGGATCTCTTCAATCCGGTGGGTGTCAAGTCCCTGTTCCCATGATGTTTGGAAACGGCACATGAGGTCAAGGATATGTCTTCGAACCACCTGGTCCTCTTCAGATAACATGTGCCCGCGGTATACGGGTATAATGTCGTTGGCAACCAGGTCCTCGTATTCTTCAATATTCTTTACGTTCTGGGCAAACCCATACCAGCTGTCACTGATGCTGGAGACTCCCAGCCCGATCATCAACTGGGTACGGGAGATTGTATATCCCATGAAATTCCGGTGCAGGCCACCGGTTTTCACGGCCTTGAAAAGTCCATCGGATGGGAGTGCGTAATGATCCATCCCGATATCCACGTACCCCGCGGCACCCAGCAACTTTTTCCCAAGTTCATATTGTCGTCGTTTCACCTCCGGGCTGGGTAAATCTGAGTCGCGGAAGCCCCGCTGTCCGATTCCCTTCATCCAGGGGACATGGGCATAACTGTAAAAAGCGATCCTGTCTGGCCTGATCTGTGCCGTTTTCCCAAGGGTCTCTTCCACATGGGAAACAGTCTGGAAAGGGAGTCCGTAGATGATGTCGTGCCCGACCGATGTAAAGCCTTCCTCCCTTGAAATCCGGGTTATTTCAGCTACCTGCTCATAGGGCTGGATTCGGTTGATGGCCTGCTGTACAGTATCATTATAATCCTGAACGCCATATGAAACCCTTCTGAACCCCGCCTGGTAAAGAGCTCTGAGGTGTTCCCGTGTCGTGTTCCCGGGATGTCCTTCAAAGCTGAATTCAAAGTCATCAGCGCGGTCGGCATGACTAAAGATGCCCTGCATCAACCGCTGCAGGTTTTCAGGAGAAAAAAAGGTCGGAGTCCCCCCTCCAAGATGTAATTCCCTGACCACGGGACGCCTTCCGAAAAGCTTTCGGTAAATGGCCCATTCCTTTATCAGTGCTTTAATATATGGGATTTCAACACTATGCCTTTTGGTAATTCGTTTATGGCAACCACAGAATGTGCACATGCTTTCGCAAAAAGGAAGATGGATATACAGACTTACGCCCTCCGGGTCATTGCTCTCAAGGAAGGAACGCCGAACA
>JARRLI010000121.1:0-7114 GCA_037387145.1 Robiginitalea sp.
TCGTTACGGTCCTTTCCATATTCCTTATTGCTGAGAAGGTCAACAAGTCTAAAGCCCTGGGAATCGGAATAGGCCTGATAGGCGCCCTTACACTTATTTTTATGAGTGAGGGTCAGGGAGTGAATGCTTCTAATATTCCCCTGGGGAATTCGCTCTTCATTCTGAATGCCGCCAGCTATGGCCTTTACCTGATCCTGGCTAAAAAACTAATAGAAAAATACCATCCTTTCACCCTGATGAAGTGGCTGTTTACATTCGGCTTTATCATGAATTTCCCTTTAACAGTGGGGGAATTCATGGAGATTCAGTGGCAGACGATTCCCCCCGAAGGACTTGCAGCAATTGCCTTTGTCATCATTGGAACAACCTTTCTCACCTACCTTTTAAATGTCTTTGCCCTGACCCAGTTAAAGGCTTCCACGGTAAGTGCATTTATATATGCCCAGCCTGTTATTGGGATCCTCTTTGCCTTAATTGCCGGAAAAGATGAACTTACCTTATTAAAATTTACGGCTACCATTCTCGTATTGTCGGGTGTCTATCTGGTGAGCAAACAGCCTAAGCCCGGTCTTTCCGGGGAATGACGCAGGGACGGGTATCCGCCTTGGTGAGCTTGCGGAAACCTTCGGCCTTTTTCAGGCTCGAAAACTTTTCCAGTGATCCGGGGGTATGGGGCATAATTTCCGTGTTCTCGAATTCGTCCATCCTTCCATCATTTAGCCGTGTGCGAGATGTTCTCCCTGCTGATCGCAATAATCATTTTGGAATTCGAAAGATTTTAGAACCATGCGGAAATAATTATTAAAATTTACACATGAAGTCTAAAAATAAATTCAATCTATTCAAATACCTGTTGTCTTTTAGCTTTAATTTATCCTTATTTTTAGACCTTAAATAAATCTAATGGACCAGAAAGCTCCTTTCCTTAAAGACTTGAATCTTCCCATTATTGCCGCTCCCCTTTTTCTTATTTCCAACCCCGATCTGGTGATCGAATGTTGTAAAAGTGGTATTGTGGGCACCTTCCCCGCACTCAATCAAAGGACGAGTGACGGGTTTGAAAACTGGCTCATTAAGATCAAGGAAGCCCTTTCTAAATATGAAAAGGAAACCGGAAAAACCCCTGCGCCTTTTGGGGTCAATCTTATTGTTCATCCCACCAATCCAAGGCTGGAAGCAGACCTGAAGTTATGCATCAAACACCGGGTGCCCCTTATTATCACCTCTTTGGGAGCGGTCTCCCAGGTTGTGGATGCCGTACACAGCTACGGCGGGCTCGTATTTCACGACCCTGGTAGCAGAAATCCGTGAAATCTTTGACAAAACACTTATACTTTCGGGTTGCATAAGCAATGGGCGGGATGTAGCATCGGCACTTCAAATGGGGGCAGACCTTGCCTATATGGGTACCCGTTTCATAAATGTCTCGGAGAGTGCCGCCCCGGAAGAGTACCGCAACATGATCATTGAGGCAGGTGCCAGTGATATTGTATACACAGCTGCCATTTCAGGGGTTCATGCAAATTTCCTGGGACAGAGCCTGAAAGCCGCTGGCCTCAGTGAAGAAGACTTGAAGAAAGGCACCAAAATAGACTTTGGGAAAGAGCTCGATACTGAGGCCAAAGCCTGGAAAACAATCTGGTCCGCCGGGCAGGGCTCTGCCCTTATTGAGGATACCATCCCCGTTCGGACCCTTGTTGAAAGGCTTCGGGTTGAATTTGTGGATGCCCTGAAAGAACAGGCCTCCAGGGTTGAACGCTACAACTAACCTCTCCAACTATGTTTGTCAAGAGAAATTTGGGAGTGATCCCCATACTGATGGGAACCTGGAAGGAGTTGGCGTTCTTCGTCGTCTGGACGTCCCTGGTCTTCTTTCTGTATTACAATTTGGAATGGACATTCATATCCCTGGCAATCGAGCCGTTATCCATAATAGGAATTGCGGTTTCCTTTTACCTGGGATTCAAGAACAGTCAAAGCTATGACCGCTTCTGGGAAGCCCGCAAGATTTGGGGTTCCATTGTTAATTATTCCAGGACCTGGGGTATGCAGGTGCTAAGCATGGTAAAGGATTCCCCTGAAGACCAGCGCATCCTCATTTACAGACATCTGGCCTGGATCAATGCCCTGCGTGCACAATTGCGGGAACCTACTTCCTTTTCCCTGGATCGGAGCAAGTCTCTCAAAAGACATATAGAAAACTACAAAGCCTATGGTTCCACTGCAGAAATCATCCGTACCTATGTATCAGAGAAGGAACTGGAGACCCTTAAGGACCGTAAAAACGTGGCTACCCATTTGATGAAAAACCAGGGGCTTCATCTGAAGGAATTATTGGAGGGAAGCAAAACAAGCGAGTTCCAGAACCTCATGCTGCATAAGGTCCTGGAAGAGAACTACAACTTCCAGGGTGCCTGTGAGCGGATAAAGAACACCCCCTTCCCCCGTCAATATGCCTATTTCGGGACCGTGTTTGCCTGGATTTTTGTCCTGTTGCTGCCATTTGGCCTCCTGAATGCTTTTGATGAAGAGATTGCAAAGCTCAATCCTTCAAACAGAATCTGGGTAGAGGCTGCGGCTCACTATTGACAGAGTGGCCAGAAACAGTGAAGACCCCTTTGAGGGAAGATTCAACGATGTCCCTATGACGGCTATATGCCGGACCATAGAAATTGACCTAAGAGACATGCTGGAGGAACAGCCCTTGCCCGAAAAAGTCTCCCCTATAAAAAATATTCTGTACTGATGCCCCTGGCTTCCTCTTCCTATAATCCCCGGAATCCATTCCGTAACGGGCATGTCTCCACCATTTACTCCGCACTGTTTCGCAAAGTCGAGGGGCCCGAACAGGAACGGGAACGTCTCGAGCTCCCGGATGGTGACTTCCTGGATCTGGACTGGAGCAGATCCGATGTAAATACGGGAAAGGTTCTTGTCCTTTTGCACGGCCTTGAGGGAAGTTCCCAACGTCCCTATATGCTGGGCAGTACCCGTTTATTCAGGAATCACGGATTCGATGTGTGTGCCGTAAACCTCCGGGGCTGCAGCGGGGAGCCCAACAGGCTTTTCCGCTCCTATCATTCAGGAGCCACAGAGGACCTTGATTCAATCATTGCTCATATCCTGGAAAAATCAGATTATAACAGGATCTTCCTAAAGGGATTCAGCCTGGGAGGGAACCTCATCCTTAAATACCTGGGAGAACCACGTGTCCGTTCTGACCGGATCGTCGGGGCCGCAGTCGTTTCGGTCCCCTGTGACCTGCACGATTCGCTCCTCCAGCTAAACAGGGCAAAAAACTGGCTCTATGCCCGCCGTTTTCTGACTTCTCTCCGGGAAAAGGCAATGGAAAAACAAAGCCGATTCCCGGATCTGCTCACTGCAGCGGAGGTAAGGGGGATTCGCTCCCTTAAGGATTTTGACGATCACTACACCAGCAGGGCCCATGGCTTTGAAAATGCCATGGACTATTACCGCAAATGCAGCAGCCTTCAGTTCCTCAAGGGGATCACCATTCCCACCCTGATGATCAATGCCCGCAATGATTCATTCCTGGGTCCTTCCTGCTATCCGTGGGAAAGCTCCCAGAACCATCCCGCCTTATATTTCGAAAGTCCTGACTTCGGGGGGCATGTAGGTTTCATAGACCAGGGCCCTTACTATTACAGCGAGCAGCGGAGTTTCGAATTTTTGGAATCTCTTTAATAGCGTCCTATTTCTTATATTAGGGCTCAAAATTTACAGAATTAATGAAAAAAATACTGCCGTTACTCGCAGCTGCTGCCCTGCTGACAGGCTGTGGTGAAAAGAAAGAAACTAAGAAGGAAGGTTTTGAGGTTAGCCGGTCCAAGGAGCAAACCAAAACAGAAGCTGCAAAGGAAGCAGTTCCCGTGGATATGAACAACAAGGGCATAGGACCTATTACCTCCATGACCTTTGATGAGGAAATTGATATGGAAATGGCCAAGGCCGGAGAGGTGAAATACAATGCGATTTGCACCGCATGCCATATGTCTGGCCAGCGATTTATAGGTCCTGACCTGACTGGTGTTTATGAGCGTCGCAGCCCGGAATGGGTGATGAACATGATGCTGAACCCGAACGGCATGCTCCAGGAGGACCCGATAGCTATGGCGCTTTTAAAGGAGTACAACAATGCCATCATGCTCAACCAAAACCTCTCCGAGGAAGATGCAAGGGCCCTTGCCGAATACCTGAGGACATTGTAGGAACCTGAAAAGGCCCTATATACAAATGGCCTGCGACCTGCCTCAAAACATGCCGGACATCCCGCATTCCAATTTATCCGGGATGTTGGGGTTGATTGGGAACAATCAAGGGTGTTGAACGGAGAGGTGGGGGATTTTGTGACCATTGCACGGGAAGAAAGGGAAACAGGCAACTGGTTTGTAGGAGCAATAACCGATCAGGATCCCAGGGAAGTGGAAATCGATTTCAGTTTCCTTCCCGAAGGCATTCCCTTCACAGCCACCATCTATAAGGACCATCGGGATGCCCATTACCGTGAAACCCCAACAGCCCTTGAAATCATAAAGAAATCAGTAACCAACAGCATCAAAGAGTGGTTTCGCCTGGCCGCAGGAGGTGGATTGGCCATTAGTCTGATGCGGGAATAAGCTCACCACGGGTCCAGCCCCAGGAGTTTTTTGCCGAGTTCGGAGAGCACTGCAGTTTCAAAGCGGGTTTGTTCCCAATTCCTCGGGTCTCCCGGAAAGGCGTATCCTTCCGGGGCCACCCTGTCTTTCCAGGAATTGATGCGCCACTGCCTCAGGGACGTATTCTCCGGTTCGGCGGGCATCATCGAAATGTACTGGGCGATACGGACCTTATCTCTGGATCGATTCGGCCGAATTCCATGAGGCAGGAGGCTGTTGAAGATCAGCAGATCACCAGCACGGAGCTTAACTTTGACCAGGTGGTCTCCCAGATCGGAAACATCCGGCTGGAATCGGTCCCGGTCCTCTGGTTGGGTTTTTTTCCATTCGTTATAATTTCGGTAAAGCCAGGGAATGCATTGAAAGCCTCCCATTTCGGGATCCGTCTGATCGGACAGTGCCAGGACTCCCTGAACATTTTGGGGATCCGTTTCCGGGTCGTAATCCCAATGTATAAAACCTTCCTGTTCAAACCCCGGGCGGGAAGGGAAGTTCAGGTTGGCCCTGTCGATGGTGACCCACAATTTTTCAGTTCCCCAGATATCCACGAACGCATCATATACCCTGGGCGCCTGCCGGTTATCCCAAAGAAATTGATGGTTGTAAACCTCGACCATCCCAGTACCTGCCAGTTCCTTCATTTGCATTTCTGCCCTTGGTTGGGTGTACCAGGTGCCTGGATCCCCCGGATCTTTTTCCTCAAAATTCCAGAGGAAGGCAGCCGTTTGTTCCACCTGCTTTTCTGAAACGGCCTGCCTGATGATAACATACCCCTCACGGACCCAATGTTCCCAGTCCGATTCGCTAAGCAAGCCCAGCTCAGAATACAAGGAGCGGTCATTCAGGCGCTTCTTGCTGCTGGTCGCTGTAGATGGGTTACCGGGAATATCCTGATGGGCCTTATTGGCCATCTCCAATTTTTTCGAACCTTTCATCCCTATGTGATTTTTTCATTGATAAGGTAATGAATTCCAGTCACTTTAAAAGGGGGGTGTGCCTTTCATTTCGGCGGGAAGCCCTTTGCGGACCAGAACCTTATCCCGATGGCGCCTGCCTGAATACCCTACACCGGAATGGGCATTTGGAAATTTGACTACTTTTGGTACAAAACCACCTAAGTTGAAGGAAGAACTGAAAATCGCCGTCCTCGGGGGTGGCAGCTGGGGCACTGCATTGGTGAAAATGCTATGTGAGAATCTGGGCCAGGTTTCCTGGTATATGAGAAATCCCGATGCCATCGATTTCATACGGGAACACGCTCACAACCCCAATTATCTGAGCTCTGTCTCCTTTAACCTTTCCCAGATTCGGCTGACTGACTCTATAGACGAAGCTGTCTCTGGTGCAGATATCCTGATTTTTGCCATTCCTTCTGCCTTTCTGGAAAAGGAGCTTTCCAAACTCACGGTCTCCCTGGAGGGAAAGACTATCTTTTCAGCTATCAAGGGTATCGTGCCGGAAAGCGGAAAGATCGTCGGAGAGCATTTCCACGATCTGTACGGGATCCCCTTCGAGAATATTGGGGTTATCACCGGGCCCTGTCATGCGGAGGAAGTAGCCCTGGAGCGGCTTTCGTACCTGACCATCGCCTGCGCGGATGCAGGGAGGGCCAGCAAGGTCGCGTCAGCCTTGAGCAGTTTTTATATCAAGACCAAGGTGAGCAAGGACATTATTGGAACTGAATACGCCGCCATGCTTAAGAATATCTATGCCATTGCTGCCGGAATCGCCCATGGACTGGGGTATGGGGATAATTTCCAGTCCGTGCTGATGAGCAATGCGATTCGAGAGATGAAACGGTATACAAAGCGCCTCTACAACATAGACCGGAACATCAACCATTCCGCATACCTGGGGGATTTGCTGGTAACCGGGTATTCCACGTTCAGCAGGAACCGCATGTTCGGAAATATGGTAGGCAAGGGATACACGGTTAAAAGTGCCATGATGGAAATGAACATGGTGGCAGAAGGGTATTATGCGACAGAGAGTGCTTATAAAATCAAAGAAGCCTTTGACAAAAAAGTAAAGACCCCAATCATCGATGCGGTGTACCAGGTTCTGTACCAGGAAAAAAATGCCAAAAAGGTGTTTGCATGGCTGGCAGATCAGATAAGTTAATTCCCTGCTCCCTGCCCGGGTATCAGGCTATTTCAATGGTAAAAGAACTGTGCTGTTCCAGCTGTTTAACCAGTTCTTCCTTCCAGGCATCCGCTGTAACGGTATCAACACCCAATTCATGCACGCATTCCGCAATTACCCTATCCATATAACTCCGGACCGCTCCTATATCAAAATAAAGACGGCCCGTTCGCCGTATTAAAAAATCCATCGGGTTTTGTATCATTTCGAATTCCAGTCCAAAGTGCAGTTCTGCCCGCATCAGTCTCCAGTAAGGATCCTGATCGTTTAGTTGTTTGTAGACGCTGAGGATCTGA